>JACPUH010000031.1 GCA_016192345.1 Ignavibacteriales bacterium
CGGAGATCCGTGCACGGGTCGTGATTGGAGCTGACGGCGTCGAAAGTCGAGTGGGGAAATGGGCCGGCATTGACACGACCTGCCACATCCGGGATATGGAAAGTTGCGCGCAAATGACTCTTTCCGGAATTGAGCTGGAACCGGATATTCTCGATTTTTATTTTGGTGACCATATTGCGCCTGGCGGGTACCTCTGGGTGTTCCCGAAGGGGAAGGATATTGCCAATGTCGGGATCGGCGTGAACGTGGAGGATGCGAAGGAGAAATCCGCAATCCGATATCTCGATGAGTTTATTCGGCAGCGATACCCCTCCGCTGCGGTGCTGACGCGGATTGCCGGGGGAGTGCCATGTGCAAAGACGTGTGATGAGCTTCTCAAAAACAACGTCATGTTGGTGGGGGATGCGGCGCACCAGGTCAATCCTGTTTCCGGCGGGGGTATCATCAGTGGTATGATCGGCGGTATGATTGCCGGTCAGGTGGCCGCGGAGGCGCTCAAGGTCAACGACCTTGAGTTGCTGAAAGAGTACGGCCGGCGTTGGCACAAGCGGCTCGGTTGGAGACACGAAGTTTTCTACAGTCTGAAGGAGGCGATCTCGCGACTTTCGGACCAGACGCTTGACCGCATGGTGGAGCATACCGCACGACTCCCGGAAAACAAGCGTACGCTGGGGGCTCTCTTCCGTAATGCTCTCTGGAATCAACCCTCCATGCTCTTCAATGTTGCGAGAGTGTTTGTGACGTAACTCCTTTCCGCCAGCGACACCAAACAAGCCAGTTCCTGCTTTTTCCTTCCTTGCGCCTGTATCCACCTTCCCGTATATTGGCCCTTGCTGAATCGTCCAAAATGAAGTGAAAGAGCCGCAATTCCACAACATTCTTGTTGTTCGCACCGACCGGATCGGTGATGTCGTCCTTTCGCTTCCAATGATTGCGGCGCTCCGGGCCTGTTTTCCGGCAACCCGAAGGTCGATGCTGCTCCGCACCTACACCCGGGAAATTGCGGATGGATATGAAGGGCTGGATTCGATTGTGTTGTATGATGAGGGGGGGCACGAGAAGCCGTTCTTTGCCATGCTCTCCGAGTTGAACGCCGGTCGGTTCGATGCCGTCGTCGTTTCCTATCCGACCTTCCGACTTGCTCTTCTGATGTTTCTTGCGGGGATTCCGCTCCGCGTGGGAACGGGTTATCGTTGGTACTCTTTCCTCTTCAACAAAAAGGTGTATGAGCACCGGAGAACGGCGGAGAAGCATGAACTTGAGTACAATCTCTCCCTGCTGAGGACCCTGGGGTGCTCGCCGGAGGGAAAGCCTTCGATCCATCTTTCACTTCCCGGTTGGGCACTCGACCGGGCAAGAGAGGAACGAAGGGGAATGGGCATTTCAGAAGACGACCTGGTGGTCGTTCTGCACCCGGGAAGTGGCGGGTCTGCCCGGGATTGGAGTCCGGAGCATTTTGCAGGACTTGCAAGGCTTCTTTCCGCGAAAGGCGCTTCTGTGGTGGTGACGGGGACGCGGAAAGAGGAGCCTCTTGTGCACAAAGTGGTGCAGGAATCGGGCAATACGGCGATCCCTCTCCGGAGGGAGTTGACATTGCTGGAATTGGCAGCGTTCCTGAAGTTGGCCGATCTTGTTGTGGCGAACTCCACCGGTCCGCTTCACATCGGTGCCGCGGTAGGGACTGCCGTGATAGGGTTGTATCCCCCCATTCCGGAATGCAGTTCAAAACGATGGGGGCCATGGACGGAAAAGAGCCTCGTGTTTGTCGCGGATCATCAGCGTTGTCCCCGATGCAAGGGGGGACCTTGCCAGGGGAATGATTGTATGGATCAGATTGCAGAACAGGATGTTGCGGGGGGAGCCCTTCGCCTGCTTCAAGGAACGAAGGAGAAAGCAACGTAGAATTTATGATGCGGTGCCTGGGGTGGTCGATAGTGTTCTGGTTGTCCTGTTTCATCGCAATGGGACAGGATGGCGTTATTCTTCGGGCGGAGAACGGTTCGGGGGAGACGAAGGACACTTCCCTATCCCTCCGAAGGATTCCGCAATCGGCATTTGCCGAGGGGGAACGATTGGTCTTCGATGTCGGGTATTCATTCATAACGGCCGGAGAAGCGGTCATGGCCATTCCCAAGATGGACACGGCGTTCGGCCGGGAATGTTACCAGGTCCTGTTCACCGTTCACTCGACCCCTTCCTTCTCATGGATTTACAAGGTCGAAGACCGGTACGAAACGATCCTCGATAAGGAGGGGATCTTTCCGTGGCGCTTCTCCCAGAGAATCCGGGAGGGAAAGTTCAGGCGCGACTACGATGCCGTTCTCGACCAGATCAACAACGTGGCGATTACGGAGAAGGGGAGATTCCCGATACCGCCCTACATTCACGACGTCGTATCGGCTTTTTATTTTGTCCGCACCATGGATTTCTCCGCATCCCGTCCGGGCGAAAGGACCATCCTGCACAATTTTACCAAGGATACATCGTACACCCTGGCTGTCAAATTTTTGGGCCGCCAGCAGATCAAGGTGGACGCTGGAACGTTTCGCTGTGTGATTGTCGAGCCCCTGATCCAGGAAGGGGGATTGTTTAAGAGTGAGGGGAGGGTGATCATCTGGCTGACCGACGATGAACGGAAAATCCCGGTCAAGGTCAGCACGCAGGTGGTGGTCGGCTCGATTGACGCCGAGCTGCGCGAGTATTCAGGGGTGGCAGGTCCCATCAATGCCAAACTACGATAGAGCCGGTATGTCCAAATACAATCAGTTGAGCCTCGCCCGGGTTAAGACCAACTCCATCAAGAGCCGGAAGAGCAAGGTGTCCCCGAAGGATTTTGCCCGGGTGTTGAATCCGAATTCGGCCCGGTTAAAGGACTTTCTTGATTCGCTCCCGAGGATCTTGATTGGGAATGAGCTCCGGGACCTCGTTGCCGATATCGTCCGTTCGCGGAAAAAGAAGAAACCGGTGATCCTGATGATGGGGGCTCATGTGGTGAAGGTTGGGATGTCCCCCGTGATCATCGATCTTGTGCAGAGGGGAGTGGTGACCCATGTTGCCATGAACAGCGCTGCTGCAATTCACGACGTCGAGACGGCCATGTGGGGACAGACTTCCGAGGATGTCTCGGTGAATATCCTCGACGGCAGGTTCGGGATGGCGAGAGAAACAGGAGAGTTCATCAACAAGGCCCTCGTGAAGGCGTTCGGCGATTCGAACGAGGGCTACGGCGAGGCGTTGGCAAAGAAAATCCTCGCCCTGAAGGGGAAATACCGTGAGGTCAGCATTCTGGCATCGTGTTACCGGCTCGGGGTGCCGGTCACGGTTCATGCGGCGATCGGGACCGACATCGTGCACCAGCAGCCGACGATGGATGGTGCCGCGACGGGGGAATTGACCTTCCGCGATTTCAAGATCCTCGCTCATTCGATCAGGGAGCTGACAGGAGGTGGGGTGGTGTTGAACATCGGCTCGGCGGTCATTTTACCGGAGGTCTTTCTGAAAGCGCTGACGGTAGCGAGAAACCTCGGCTTCAAGGCGCGGGGATTCTCCACCGCAAACTTCGATATGATCCGCCATTACCGTCCCCAGATGAACATCGTGGAGCGTCCAACCCAACGGCATGGAAGAGGGTACAGCTTCACGGGCCATCATGAGATCATGATACCCTTGCTCGCCGCCATGATCAAAGCCAGTCGTTCGAAGGCCTGATGGCATGACGGACAATTACGGCGTCCAGACGGAGCATCAAAGCGACCCGGCGGGTGAAGAATCCTTCCTTGAGCGCCATAACATTCCCCCCGCATTCTTTCTGCTCGGTTGCCTGTTTCTTATCTTTGTCATGTACCAGCTCGTTGGCGGGACCATCACCTACCTGATTGTCGGGTCGAAAGTCACCCGCGACAATGTTCTTCTCCATCGCCTGTTCACCCTCGGAGGTCAGCTTCTCTTTATTTTCATCCCTACCATCGCGTTTGCCTACCTCATGAGTGTTCGGTTGGAGAAGGTCTTCCCCTGGCGCTTGCCAAAGTGGGGGGAAACGCTCTTTGCCGTCCTGAGTTTGCTGTTCTTGCAGCAGATCTTTCAAACTTACATGATGTTGCAGGAGCGCATCCCGATTCCGGAAGAGTTGAACAAACTGCTCGCGCCGCTCAAGGAATTGATGGATCAGACGGTCCGGGTCCTGGTGACCGCGGAATCGTTCCCCGAGCTGGCGTTCGTGGTGCTGGTGGTCGCGATTGTGCCTGCCGTGGTGGAAGAGTTGATGTTCCGCGGGCTGATTCAATCGGGCCTGGAAAGGATGGTGACGCCGGTCAGGGCTGCGGTGATTTCAGGATTGATCTTCGGCGCATTTCATTTTAACCCGTTTGCGCTCCTGCCGCTTATGGGATTGGGGATCTTCTTCGGCATCCTCCGGATGCGTTCGAACAGCATCCTCATGGCGATGACGATGCACTTCCTGAATAATGTCCTCGCGGTGATCATCACTTACTTTCGGATGGATGAAGCCTTGGTGATCAGCGGGGGAAAAGCTGCCGAAGCGCCCCTCCCCGCCGTTCTCGGGCAACTCGGGTTGTTCCTGGGGTTGTTCCTGGTGGTATTTTCCAACTACTGGCGCCTTACCGCCCGGACCGACAGCATCAGTCAGGATCCGGAATGAAGAACTGTTCAGAGTGCGGGAATATCATGGGGGAAAGCTCCACTGCGTGCGATCGATGCGGCTCTGTTGATGTCAAGGGAGAGCACTCATCCCTGATCGAATGCGAAAACCATTTCGGTCAGTCGGCGGTGGCTGTCTGCAGCGTATGTGGGAAACCGGTATGTGGCGATTGTGCTTTTAAAAGGGCTGGAAGGTTTTTTTGCGATAACGCTGACCATATCGCCATGGGGAGTGACTGGGTGGTCATCCATGGATGTGCATCGGAATTTGAGGCGGACATTTTTGTGGCAAATCTCCGGGCGGCAGAGATCGAAGCCCGTTTCTTCTCCCGGAGGGACCATGTCAGCCTGGCCTGGGTCCCGATCGATTTGGCGGTTCGGGTTATGGTAAAGACATTGGATCGTGATGCGGCAGCACGGCGTCTGATCCATCTCGGCCTCCTGGATGAGGTCATCCCCCAACAAAATTCTTAAAGGAGACAGGGCGTGACCATTTCTGCATTTCAGAGCTTACCCCGCCGGGTGGGCGTTGCAGCGATCGCCATTCCGCTGATCATCGCAGCCGCCATGGCCGGAGGACATTGGTTCTTCGCTTTCGTGGCTTTAATCTCGGGGCTTTCCTTATACGAATTCTATAATCTTGCCGAGCGCAGGGGTGCGTTCCCACTGAAATCGGTGGGCATCGTGGTGGGATTTATTGTGAATCTTGCCTTCACCTACGAGCGCCTTCAGGTGGATGTGTACAGCTATTTCTCGGACAAGGGCATCCATCTTGCCATGTTCTCCCAGATGCAGTTCCTGCTCTTCGTACTGCTGATTTTTCTGATGGTGGTACTCATGGTGGAGTTGTTTCGGACGAAGGGCTCTCCCACGGTCAATAGTGCGACGACCGTGCTGGGGGTCCTGATGATCTCGTTGTTCTACGGGACCTTGATTTCCACGCGGGAACTGTTTCCGTACGGTTTCCCCGTCTTTAAGTTCTTCGAGACCGGGTTCGCCGATGAGGTCCAGATGGCCATGATTGAACGATGGGGAGGGTATACCATCGTCTCGCTCCTTGCGTCGATCTGGATCTGTGACACCGCTGCCTATTTCGGGGGCGTACGGTTCGGGAAACACAAGCTCTTTGAACGTGTCAGTCCCAACAAGACCTGGGAGGGGGCTGCGTTTGGTTTTGTGTCTGCCGTGTTGACGATGCTCCTCGCCCGTATCCTGGTGCTGGAATACCTGCGCCTGCATGATGCGATCATCCTCGGTCTCTTCGTGGGGGTGTTCGGGCAGATAGGGGATCTGATCGAATCCCGATTCAAACGTGACAGCGGCGTGAAGGATTCCTCCGATCTGATCCCGGGCCATGGCGGGTTCTACGACCGGTTCGACAGTCTGGTATTTGTATCCCCGTTTGTGTATCTTTACATCGACTTCGTGGTACTCTCATGATCCCGTTTGGGTATGGGTCGCAGGGGGCGGACCGACGGAGGTCACCGGGAACAGCAAGGTTTGATGTGCCATGAATCAGCGGAAGCCGACAATCAGTGTGATTACGATGGGGTGTTCAAAAAACCTTGTCGATAGCGAAGTTCTCCTCGGACAACTTGCCGGCAATAAGGTAAGGGTTGTTGAGGATGCGGACGAGGCCGAGATTGCGGTCATCAACACATGCGGGTTCATTGAGTCGGCAAAGCAGGAATCCATCGACGCAATCCTCGAGGCCGTCCGCCGTAAGAACGAGGGGAAGCTGAAAAAGGTCGTGGTCATGGGATGCCTCTCCGAACGGTTCGCGGCGGAACTCCGGCAGGAAATCCCGGAGGTGGACGCCTATTTTGGATCCCATCACCTCAAAGAAGTGGTGAAAGAGCTTGGGATCGACTATAAAGTTGAACTTCTCGGCGAGCGGCGGATCACCACCCCTTCGCATTTTGCGTATTTAAAGATTTCCGAAGGATGCGACAACCCTTGTTCCTTCTGCGCCATTCCGCTGATGAGGGGAGGGCATCGGAGCAGACCGTTCAGAGAGATTGTGAATGAAGCACGCCACCTCGCTTCACGGGGAGTCAGGGAATTGATGGTGATCGGGCAGGACACAACCTATTACGGCCTCGATGACCAGGGGGGGCGAACCCTGGGGAGGCTCCTGTCGGAACTTTCTTCGGTGGAGGGGCTCGAATGGATCCGGCTGCTCTATGCCTATCCGGCAAAATTTCCCAAGGACATCTTGGAAGTTTACCGTGATCATCCCAAGCTCTGCCGCTACATGGATATCCCGGTGCAACACGCCTCGGATGATGTTTTGAAATCCATGCGGCGCGGAATTTCCAACCGCGCGCTTCGCGACCTGCTGCACACCATTCGGGATTTGGTTCCGGGAATAGCGTTGCGTACGACGCTGATTGTCGGGTACCCGAACGAGACGGAGCGCGATTTTGAGATCTTGTGCGACTTTGTCCGCGAGATGCGGTTTCACCGGCTCGGGGTCTTCACCTATTCCCGGGAGGAGGGGACCTCTGCCTATGATCTTGGGGATCCTCTTCCGACCGAAGTGAAGGAGGAGCGCCGTTCGATCATCATGCAACTCCAGCAGGAAATCTCGGAAGAACGCAATCGCTGCTTGATCAACCAGACCGTCAAGGTGCTGCTGGATCGGGTCGAGGAGGAGTATCTCGTCGGACGGACCGAATGGGATGCGCCGGAGATCGATCAGGAAGTCTACGTGAAAAACGATGGTTCGCTGGCCGTCGGCAACTTTTGTCAGGCCAGGGTTGTTGATGCTACAGAATACGATTTGTATGCAGAGGTGCTCTAGAATCCACCGGCGGGTGGGGGAAGGAAGGGTTATCATGCAAATTTCGATGCGGTTTCCCCGGAGGCTCCTGGCAGCGGTGCTGATCGCGACAGTTGGTGCGGGCAGTGTTGCTGTAGGGCAGGTGGAGATGCAGCGAGCAGTGGAGAAAGAACCCCCGACATTCTTCTTCGATGCGATGTGTTATTCCTCTGACAAGGGGGACAAATCCCGGATCGATGTGTACGTCCAGATCCCGCACCAGGCGATCAAGTTTGCCAAGGAAGGGGACCAGTTTTTTGGCCGGTACGATGTGACCCTGAACGTGTTGACCCCGACCGAACAGCTCGTTCTCGAACAAAACTGGAGCAAGGATGTACGTGTGGACAATTTTCTCAGGACGACGTCCAACCGGTTTTACAGCCTGACCCAGAGGAGCATCGATATCGACCCGGGGCAGTACCACCTCCTGATCCAGGTGCGTGATTTTGAATCACAGAAGACCTCCGAAATACGTCGGTCCCTCATCGTCACCGATTTCAACAAAGAGCCGTTCAGCATGAGCGATATCATGCTGGTGAACAGGATCTCGACCGACGGCGAAAGCAAAAGCATCGTTCCCATCGTTTCCGGCAACGTTGCCCAACAGACAGACGGATTCTTCACCTTTTTCGAGGTCTATAACAAGGCGAAGGCCGATTCGATCGAATTGACGGTGAAGGTGCGATCGATGAAGAACGAGAACCTCTTCGAACACATCCAAATGGAAGCGACACCGGGGTATAAGAACCAGGTCTTTGTGAAAATCGACACCCTGAACCTTTCCATGGGGACGTACGTGCTGACAGTCGATGCCCGACAGATGCATGCCGCCGAAGGAGATACCGTGGATGTCGTCGCACAAACCTCGCGGACATTCTCCGTGCGGACGGATGATTTGCCCGCTGCCGTGTTAGACCTGACGAAAGCGGTTGACCAACTCCTGTACATCGCCCGCGACAATGAGTTGCGCTATATCCGCGATGCGGAGAACGAGGAGGAGCGTCGGCGACGGTTCCTTGAGTTTTGGTCCAAACGGGACCCGGATCCCCAGACCCCGAGGAACGAGTTGATGGAGGAGTACTACCAGCGCGTTGAACATGCCAACAAGAATTTCACACACTATCTTGAAGGGTGGAGAACCGATATGGGTATGGTGTACATCCGGTTCGGAGCGCCCGAAAACGTCGAACGTCACCCCTTTGACCAGAACGCCAAACCGTACGAAGTATGGTACTATTACCAATCGAACCGGCAGTTTATTTTTGTCGATGAAACGGGTTTTGGCGACTACCGCCTGCGCTACCCGACAACCGATTTGTGGGGGAGGATCCGCTGAACGTGGTGGAACTGTGGATGCAGGGAAAAGCCAGTGCGGTTCACGCGCATGGCTTTTTCTGTTTTATGGTCTTTGTTGCACTGGCAAGTGGAATGGCCGTTGGGCAACAGCGTTTCCCGGCCATCTCCGGTCTTCACGTGCGGGGGAATCAAGCCTTTCTCACCGCGGAGATCGTTTCATGGATGGAGCTCAAGGAGGGAAGCCCGTACGATGAAGCCCTTCTCGCCGCAGACCTGAAAGCGCTTGTGGTCGGCTATGCACGGGAAGGGTACCTCAAGGCCAGGGTCGATTCCGTCCTGGTAGGACAGGAAGAAGGGACTCAGAATGTCGCGGTGACGATCGTCGTTGCTGAAGGGAGGCGCGCCCTGATCCGATCCTTGCACGTGGTGGGGGCAAGTGATGCTTTGCCGTTGGAATTCATGGAAACGCTCTATACCCATTCAGGAGAGCCATTCAGGCAGGCCGCACTTGAGGCTGATATTCAGAGCTTGTTGCGCTTCTTTGAAGGGAAGGGGTTTCCCTTTGCCGTGATCACGGTCCGGGACCTGGAGCTCTCTGACGGGGAAGAGGTGGATTCCGTCATGGTAACCCTCACGCTGGACCGGGGGAAGGTCGTGCGGCTCACGGAACTGCGTATCGAGGGGAATGCGACGACTGCCGCGGGCACCATTCTCCGCGAATCCCGCTTCAAGGAAGGAGATCTTTTCCGGGGGGGGTACCCGTTGCAGATCCAACGAAGGCTCGAGCGAACGCAGCTCTTCTCCAGCGTATCACTCCCCGAGTTGTTTGTGCACGAGGATGGATCGGCCGGATTGCTGGTCAAGGTGACCGAGGGAAATTATAATCACTTCGACGGCATCCTTGGGTATATTCCCTCCCCACAACCGGGAGGAGAGGGGTACGTGACCGGGCTTGTCCTTGTCCAGTTCCGGAACATCCTTGGTACCGGGCGTAGACTCTCCGCGCGGTGGTCACGTGAGGAGCGGGGGACGCAGGATATTCAACTCCGCTATGCAGAACCATGGGTGGCATCCCTTCCTTTGAATCTCGATGGGGAATTTGCCCAACGGAAACAGGACTCAACCTATGTCCGCCGCCAATATGAGCTCGGGGCAGATCTGATGATCACGGAGGAGTTCTCCGTGGGGGCGTCGTTTTCTCAAGCGAGCGTGGTCCCATCGGAGGAGCAGGGAGCCGGTTCCGTTCCCGAGAGCAGGACGACGAGCGCGGGACTGAGGGTGTTCTATGATTCCCGGAACGATCCTGTGACTCCCTCCAGCGGAGTCCGCTATCGAACGGAATACCATACCGGCTCCAAGCGAACGACGGGTGTATCATCCTTGCAGGCCGGCCGCACAAGTTCAACTCAAAGAGTCACCTTGGATTTCGAGTATGTCGTTTCGCCCTTCACGCGCCAGATCGTCTCCACGTCCTTGTTCTTGCGGGACCTTCGATCCGGTGAGACCGATCCGAGTGATCTCTACCGCATCGGCGGCACTAATTCACTGCGCGGGTACCGGGAAGGGCAGTTTCTCGGGTCGCGGCTTGCGTGGATCAACGCGGAATACCGCGTGCTGGTCTCGCCCCGGTCGTTCGCGTATGGGTTTGTCGACGCCGCATACATCATGACCCCGGATCGACCTTCTGTCGGTCTGTATCGAAGCGAACAATCCAAGGTTGGGTACGGTATCGGGATCCGGCTCGATACCGCACTGGGTCTCATTGGTGTCAATCTGGCGCTAGGTGAGGGGGACACGTTCAGCACGGCGAAACTCCATTTCAGGTTGGTCAATGAATTCTGAAACGGTCAAAGCCTGCGTTCAGATGACGCGACCGCTCAACGGGGCGATCGTGTTTCTCACGATTACCGTCGCAGCTCTTCTCGCAGGGGCATCGGAGGGGGGGTGGCATTTCGTCCTGCTGGGTTCCATGGCCGGAGCATTGATTGCAGCGGGCGGGAATGCCATCAATGACTATTTTGATGTTGAGATCGACAAGATCAATAAGCCTCATCGACCATTGGCGCGGGGGGCGATCAAACCCCAGGGGGCATGGTGGACCTGGCGGCTGCTTTCGAGCCTGGGGGTCATTATCAGCGCCTATATCGGGCCCTACACCTTCGCGATCGCGCTGTTCTGGGTCGGAACGCTCTATTGGTACAGCAAATCGTTGAAGCGGACAGTCCTGTGGGGAAATCTGACGGTCGCCCTGGCCACCGGCCTTGCGTTGCTGTACGGCGGCTACACGGTGGGCAATGTCCAAAGCGTGTTCATTCCCGCACTCTTTGCGTTTCTGGTCAACCTTGCGCGGGAGTTGGTGAAGGATTCTGAGGACGTGGCCGGGGATGTGCAAGGCAACGCAATGACGATGGCGGTTCGTCACGGTGTCTCTGCAAGCCTCGGAACGGCCACGGCGGTTCTGGCATTGTTGATCGCGGCGACGATGGTGCCGTACGTGGAAGGTGTCTACAACGGCTCGTACCTTCTGCTCGTCTCGTTCACCGATCTATTGCTGGTCTATGCCATCATCTCCATGTGGCGAACGCGGAGTCCTCAAAATCTTGCAAGGGTTAGCGGAACGTTGAAACTGAGTATGGTCCTGGGGATTGCCGCCATCGCTCTCGGGTCGTACCCATGGAGGTAAGTCCCATGGGAACAATCGCTGCGCGCGATATGCTGCTCTTCGAGCGCAAGTATTGGAGTGAGGGGGTCGAAATCATTGCCGGAGTCGATGAGGCCGGTCGGGGTCCGCTGGCGGGACCGGTTGTTGCGGCGGCGGTGGTCTTTCCCAGAGAAGTGTATTTTGAAGGGGTCGACGATTCAAAAAAACTCTCACCGCACCGGCGTGAACAATTATTCCCGTTGATCCATGAGCGGGCCCTCGGCGTCGGGATCGGGGTGGTAAGCCACGAGGAGATCGATCGGATTAATATCTACCAGGCCTCGATACTCGCCATGAAGAAGGCGCTCGACCAACTCTCCATGGTTCCCTCCCTGGTCCTTGCGGATGGGAACAGTTTCAGGCATGAGACTCTTCGGTTTGAAAATATTATCAAAGGTGATGCGCGATCGTTTACTATTGCTGCCGCTTCAATCATCGCGAAAGTGACGCGGGATGGCTTCATGCGGGAGTATGACAGACTGTTTCCCGGCTACGGATTTGCGAAACATAAGGGATATGGGACCAGGCAGCATATCGAAGCGATCCGGCGGAACGGCCTCTGTGAGATTCACAGGAGGAGCTTCAAGGTCGCTTTGTAAAGGCAGAACAGAATACATCTGACAGTGTTGCCCACGTTTCATAACGTGACTGAATGGCGAACGATGAACAGGAGAAAGCAAGGTGCTGAGGGTGAAGCGCTCGCCGCGCGCTACCTGGAGCAACTAGGATATACGATTCTCCGCTACAACTACCGTTATGGACGCGGAGAAATCGACCTTGTTGCACGAGAGGGGAATGAGCTGGTCTTCGTGGAGGTGAAGGCGCGCCACTCGACAAGGATGGGGGATCCCGAGGAAGCCGTTACGCCGGCAAAACAGGAGCAAATTCGCAAGGTTGCAGAGGGATACTATTACGAGCACCATATCGAGCGGCAGCCATGCCGGTTCGATGTGGTTGCGATTACCTACAAGGACGGAACTGCACAGATCCGGTTACTACGGGACGCATTTTCATGACCACCCACGAGATGAATTTACTTGATGCGCATACGGCCATTTATACGGATTATTATCAGCTGACGATGGCGCAGGGCTACTACATTTCCGGACGTGCGAAAACCAACAGTTGCTTCGATTATTTTTTCCGCGAAAACCCCTTCAGCGGCGGTTATACATTGTTTGCCGGTCTGAGCGATGTGCTTGAATTGGTCGAGGGATATCATTTTGGAGAGGAGGATATCGGTTTTCTGCGGGAACAGGGATTCCGGGAGGAGTTCCTCGAGTTTCTTCGAACCTTTCGTTTCCAAGGGACGATCCATTCCGTCAGGGAAGGAGAGGTCGTGTTCCCGGTGGAACCGATTCTCCGGGTGGAAGGTTCGATCATCGAGGCGCAGGTCATTGAGACTTTGTTGCTCAATCTTATCAACTTCGAATCGCTTATCGCAACGAAGGCTTCACGCATTCGGACCGCAGCCGGGAACCGCCGGGTAGTGGATTTCGGTCTCCGCCGGGCCCAGGGATTGGGGGGGATTCACGCGTCGAAGGCGGCAATCATTGGAGGAGTGGATGCGACCTCGAACGTCTACACGGCGTTTCATCACGCCCTCGTGGTGTCTGGAACGCAGGCCCACTCGTGGGTGCAAAGCTTCGGTGATGAACTCTCCGCGTTTCGCAAGTATGCCGAGATCTACCCCGACAAATGTGCGCTGCTCGTCGATACCTACAATACGCTGAAGAGCGGCCTTCCCAATGCGATTATCGTCGCAAAAGAGCTGGAACAAAAAGGTCACCGTCTCCTGGCAATAAGGCTGGATAGTGGGGACCTGGCGTATTTGAGCAAGCACGCCCGTGTCAAGTTGGATGAGGCGGGTCTGCAGTATGTCAGGATCGTGGTCTCCAACCAACTCGATGAGCACGTGATCCGGAGTTTGCTCGTCGAGCAGGAAGCGCCGATCGATATCTTCGGGGTCGGGACGAGATTGATCACGGGTCAGTCGAGTTCGGCTCTGGACGGCGTCTATAAACTGTCGATGAGTGACGGGGAGCCCCGGTTGAAGTTTTCTGAAAATTATACCAAGCTTACACTGCCCGGCGTGAAGAACGTCTTTCGCTTCACGAACGGCGACGGTCTGTTTTACGCCGATGCCATCACTCTCGTCGAGGAAGAGTCGCCCGAAATGATCCTGCACCCTCTCTTTCCCGAGCAGCGGAGCAGCCTCCAGGAGTGCACCTCGGAACCGCTGTTGCACAAGGTGATGGAGGAGGGGAGGATCATCCACAAGCAATCGACGAAAGAGAGTGCAGCCTATGCCAGGGAACGGCTCAGCCATCTTGCCCCGGAGCATAAGCGCTTTGAGTATCCTCATATTTACAAAGTGGGCGTCAGTCAGGCGCTGATGCATCTGCGGACGACGCTCGTGGAAGATTTCAAGACGAAGTTCAAGGTGTAGAAAGGATGAATCCGTGAAAGGGTTATTGATTGTCGATGTGCAAAACGATTTCTGCCCCGGCGGGGCACTGGCGGTGCCGCAGGGGGATGCGGTGGTGCCGGTGATCAACCGGCTGATGGAACAGTTCGACCTTGTCGTTGCGTCCAAGGACTGGCATCCGGGTCAGACGGCCCATTTTCAAAAGTGGCCGGTGCATTGCGTGCAGGGGACGAATGGAGCCGAGTTCCATCCACGGCTCCGGAGCGGAAAAATACAACAGGTGTTTCTCAAGGGAACAGGGAACCTTGACGATGGCTATTCCGCGTTTGAAGCCACCAATGTCAACCTTGAAGAGTACCTGCGATCCCGAGGTGTCACGGAACTCTACGTTGCCGGACTTGCCACCGACTACTGTGTCCGCGCTTCTGCCCTGGACGCAGCAGACAAGGGAATGACCACCCACGTTGTAACGGACGCGGTTGCCGCCGTCAATGTTCAGCCGGTCGATGGGGAGAAAGCGTTGGAAGAAATGCGGCGCGCGGGGGTCCGGTTGCTGTCGTCTGCCGAAGTCTTGGCGAAGAAGTTATAAGACTCATTTCATAGGTGAAGGCTTTCCGCGCGGTTTCTTTGGCCACGCAGAAACCCGGTTGCATTTCAAACCATTTCTTTCCAGTATAGGGCGGTTCAAACACTTCAACGGAGGAATACGATGCTCAATGCGGCACTGATAGGGGTTCTTGGAGCTGTCTGGTTCTATGCCATGTATAGACTCTACGGCGGGTTCATCGAACGGACGCTGATCAAACCGAACGATGCGAATCCCACTCCTGCACATTCCATGCAGGATAACGTCGATTTTGTCCCTTCTCCCCCAACCTTGCTCTTCGGTCATCATTTCTCCTCCATTGCTGGCGCTGGGCCGATTGTCGGTCCGATCCTGGCGTATTCCCTATTCGGCTGGCTTCCTGCCCTTCTCTGGATCCTGATCGGTTCCGTCTTTATCGGAGCGGTGCACGACTATACCGCCCTGATGACCTCCGTCCGCAGTCGTGGGGTCTCCATTGCCGAATTGGCACAGCAACACGTTTCGAATGCCGCACGATGGATATTTTCCGTCTTTCTCTGGCTCGCCCTCGTTCTCGTGATCGCCGTTTTTGCTGTCTTGACCGCCCAGACCCTGGCGGAGAAACCGGAGATTGTCATCCCGACCCTTGGTCTTATGGTGCTCGCCTTGTTGTTTGGCTATTTCGTTTACCAGAAGAACCTGAATATCTGGGTCGGTACGGTGATCGGACTTGTGGCGATGTTTGGTTTAATCGTCATCGGCGATTTCAATCCGATCCAGGCGAGCTTCGAGTTCTGGCTGGTCTTCGCTTTCGTGTACTCCTTCATTGCCTCGGTCATCCCCGTCTGGGTGCTGCTCCAGCCAAGGGATTATCTTTCGATGTACATCCTTGTCGTCGGCATCGCCCTTGCCTTCGTCTCATTGCTTGTATTGCAACCTGAAGTGACCGGCCCGGCGTTTATCGGGGCGAGCAGCAAGCAGGGGCCCCTGTGGCCGATCCTTTTCATCACCGTGGCGTGTGGGGCCATCTCCGGTTTCCATTCCGTTGTTTCCAGCGGTACGTCGGCAAAACAGCTCCGGCGGGAGAGTGAAGGCAAGGTCATAACCTTCGGCGGCATGCTGACGGAAGGTGCGCTGGCGATGATCGTGGTTCTGCTCGTCTCGAGCGTCCTGTTCTGGGACCAGGCGCCGACCGCCGAACTCTCCGGGTTTGTCTTCAGCACTCTTCTGGCGGAAAAGGGGGCAAACATCACCTTCGGTACGGCGATGGGGCGGGCGATGGAAAGTATCGGTGTCCCTCTTCAATACGGTATCGCCTTCGGCATCCTGATGCTGAACGCCTTCATCCTCACCACGCTCGACACGTGTGCACGCCTGACGCGGTATATCGTCGCGGAATCCGCCGGGAGGAAAATTCCAATCCTGAACAACAAGTTTGTTGCAACAGCCGTCGGCCTGATCGTCGCATACCTCATTACCGCGGGGAACAACTGGAGAGTCTTGTGGCCGGCGTTCGGCGCAACCAACCAGTTGATTGGAGCGCTTTCGCTGCTTGTAGTTACGGCCTACATGTTCGGGTACAAACGGGCAACCAAATACACCCTCATCCCCGGTCTCTTCATGTTGGTGACGACGCTGGGAGCTTTGTTCTATCAATTACTCTGGCAATATCTTCCTTCCGGGAACTACCTCCTGGCGGTCATTGCCGTTGTCCTTATGGTGCTTGGTGTCGTTATTTCCGTGGAGGTCTACCGGCGGATGCAACGCGTAGGACAGGCCGTTCCCCCTGAGGGGGGCATTGTTCTGGAACAAGGATAGTATCGGATCGCCGCGAGAGGGACCAGCGTGACACTACCGTTGACCACCGAGGTGTTCTACGATATTGAAACCCAGCGCTCCGCCGAGGAGGTTGGTGGGTGGGGGAACATCCATCTCATGCTCGTTTCCGTCGCCGTCTCCTGGAGTGAAGAGGATGGGTACCGGCACTGGGAGGAGCCTGCAACACCCCGGCTTCTTGAGTATCTTACCCGCTACGATCGGGTCATCAGTTTTAACGGTGACGGTTTTGATTCCCGCGTGCTGAGCCACTACGGCGATACCTCCCACCTCACAAAAAAGTCCTTCGATGTCTTGACTGATCTGAAGCGAAGGCTGGGACACAGATTGAGCCTCGAGTCGATTGCTCAGGTGACGCTCGGAGTGGGAAAGTCGGCCGACGGACTTCAAGCGATACGATGGTGGAAGGAGGGTCGGATCGACCTGATCACCGAGTATTGCCAGCGGGATGTTGAGGTGTTGATGAAGATCGTCGGGTTTGGTCGCAATAAAGGGTTTATCAAGTTCCAGGACAAATTCGGGAAGGAAAAAACCGTTCCTGTTGAGTGGTAGCTCGTCTCCCTCGAAGTGCTCCCTCCTGATACTGTCATTTGTAGAAATTACTTATCAATCCTCCGGGACCCCCTCATTTTTTTCAAAAAAGGGCACAATACCATGGCACCGGTATTGACTTATTCATTGGAGAAACCAATCCAATGAATGAAGGAGGCCCCCATGAGCACAATAGACAAGAGTCTCTCATTCGGCTCTGCACGGTTGGATAAAAAAAATGGCCGGAAGAACGGTTCTGAGAAATTGGCAAAGGACCAAGACGCTTCCGGGGCCGGATTTTTATTTGAATCGGTGTGGGACCATTCCTTGGACGGCATGCGCATCACGGATGAAGAGGGACTGATCGTCAGAGTGAACAAGGCGTATTGTCGACTTGTAGGGATGGCCGAGGAAGATTTAGTGGGACGCGCTTTCGTTGTTGTCTATGGCGAACAGGGTCTCAAGGGTGACGCACTGCAAAAATACAAGGATCGGTTTCGCAACCGTGGTATGAATCAGTTCCTTCAGCGCAGCGTCGTATTCGCCTCGGGAAAAAAAGCCTATGTTGAAACCACGAATGCCTATGTCGCTTCAGAGAATGGCATCCCGCTGTTGCTCAGCATCTTTCGTGACGTAACGGATCGGGTGCAGGCGGACCAAGCTGTTCAGCGAAGCGAAAAGCAATATCATGACCTCTTTTCCAATGCCGTGCAGGGGATCTTTCAAAGCACTCCTTCCGGAAAACTCCTCACTGCCAACGCGGCTCTTTTGAAGTTGCTCGGGTACGAATCAGTGGAAGAACTGGCCACCATCGATCTCGGATCACTCTATGTCCATCCTGAAGATCGTAAGCACCTGGCCCAAACATTGAACGAGAAGGGTTTCTGCTCCAACATGGAACTGCAACTCCGTCGAAAAGATGGAACGATTATCACTGTTCTGGAACATTCTCGTGCCGTGAAGGATTGTTCCGGGGATGTGGAAGCTTTTGAGGGCATCATTGAAGATATCACGGAACGGAAGGCCCTCGAGGCGACGGTCACAGAGTATGTGGATGCGCTTAAGACTTCCCGCGAATCCCTTCAGCAACTGAATGCACAGAAAGACAAACTGTTTTCAGTGATCTCGCACGATTTGCGCTCGCCGTTCAGCAGCATCCTGGGCTTCTGTCACATTTTGCTGTCGGAAGCAGAGGAAGTTTCACCGGAAGAGCGGAAGGAATTCCTCGGATATATCAGGGATTCTGCACAACAGCAGCTCACTTTGGTAAACAACTTGCTCGATTGGTCGCGGATGGAGTCGGGCCGGATCAGGATGGAAATGCGCGAGATCGACCTGCACTCGATCATCAAGTCCAGCGTAACGGCGCTCCTTGGACTCGCACGCCAGAAGGATGTTCTCCTCTTCTCCAATGTCCCAAAGGACACGATGGTACAGGGGGACGAACAGATGCTCGGACAGGTTTTCAATAACCTCATCGGTAATGCTCTGAAATTTACTCCCACCAAAGGGGTTATTGCCGTCGAGCTTCAAGAGGGGGAGGGGGAACAATGGCGGGTGGTGGTTAGGGATACGGGGGCTGGCATTCCGAAGAACGATCTTCAGAGGCTCTTTAAGGTAGAGGAGAAATATACGCGGCCTGGCTTAAATGGTGAACTGGGAACCGGTCTGGGTCTTCCGGTGGTGCAGGAAATCATGGAGAAACACTCCGGGACGATCGCGGTTGAAAGCGTGGTGGGGGAAGGGACGGCGTTTGTCTTGCACTTCAACAAATTCTACATCAAATCCGGGCTGAATATCATGATCGTCGATGACGAAAAAGGGGTCCGGGCCATTCATGGAAGGTATGTGCGGTCCATCATCCCTGCGGCGAACATTCTCTATGCGTCCAATGCCCGGGAAGCGATGGTGGTGGCAAAGAAGCACAAGCCCAATATGATTATTTCCGACTACGCGATGAAAGGCGGGGATGGGTACGAACTTCTCTGTTCTCTGAAGAAGGATCCCTCGACAATGGGGATCCCGGTGTTCGTCATTACGGGGGAGGATTCGCTGGCCAGCCGCGAGGCTTTAATGATGTCCGGCGCATCCGAAGTCCTGGCGAAGCCGGTGTTGTTGGATGGGTTCCGTCGGTTCCTCAGCCCATGGGTGAGTGTTGTAGGAGATGAGATCGAAGCAAAGCCTGCACAAGAGCAACTTCAGCATCCTGTCGCGGCTTGATCACCCGCGGGGAGGTACGTTGGCCGGGTTATGAACCGGCAGAGAGGGAATCCTGCCCTGCCCCCGGCGGGGTTGTTCTGAAGGTTCGCAGCAGCGCATCCACCTGCCAGAGCAGTTTCTTTTTTTCCACTCTTGGGGCGAAGATCGATGCATCCAGCATGTAAATACGCTTTGTCCCTTCATCATACAGTGTATAGTTGATAAAGGGCCCACCTCCCGATTTATCGCTGAACCGCCAGTTTCCCCGCGTCTCGTAGGCAAACCGATCAAGGAAATTCACCTTTTCGATCGTGAGATAATAAGGAGCGATCTGCACATACGCGTTGTTATCCACGGTTTGTAGGAACTCTCTCGTCAGGGAATCTCTGAGTCCGAGGACAAACCTGTCGGTGAGGATGGCGGGGTCTGGCGCTTCCACCCAATGCACAAAAATCCATCGCTCCATGTCGGCTGGAGTTGCCCGACGGATCCAGAAAAAACGGGACTCTGCAGAATCGATTGCTATGTAGTAATCATGCTGGATCGTCATGGTCCAATGATAGCGTTCCTCCAACCTCTTCTCGATATCCTTCTTATGATACCGGCGTTCGTCCATGAGCGCTGCCGCCTCACGCTTCATGACCATATTTTGAAAGTAATACAACAGGTCGGCGGCATGGATCTCCATGGAAGCGTTCAATGCTGAGAAATCCGTGCTTGTCAGGAACATCAGGAGCTGGTTGCGGGCATGGGAATCAAATTTTGTGAAGAAAAATTCCTTCCCCTCCTCGACCAGTGTCCGAACCTTCGGGTCGAGCGAACTCCGGACATACTCTCCGACGGCCCCTTCGCCATGGAGGGGTGCAACAATGATGCGGTTCTTCTGCTTCTCGTATTGTCCGAACTCGCTGAAATCGACCCTTCGCAAGGTAAACCATCGCTCGGGAATCGGGGTATGAACGGTATCCTCGAACACAGTCCGTAACGTCCGCTCCAGTGCGGCCCAGGTGGTGCTATCGGCGAAAACGATAATTTCATCATCCCCACCCGTCGCCGGGAGTTTGGGTGTCTCGCAGCTCGGGAACAACAGGGAGACACACAGGGGGATCAGGAGGGCCGGGAGTCGTTTGAACTTCATGATGCACTATCTCCGAGAATTTCAGGGAGGAGGGAGAACGGAACGGTTGTTTTCAAAAAACTAAAGAACCTTGAATAAGTCAAGACCCGGGAGGAGAAAGGCATACAATCCCCACATCACACAGCCAATGCTCAAGGGGACTGCGATATTGTCGTCGATGATCGTAGAGAGGGATTCGGTGACGGCACCAAAGGCGGCTGCGATGATGCCGATAATATACTCCGTGACCAGCCCCTCCACTTTGGGCGTCACCAGGACAACCACGACAGCGGTGAGAAAGAAACTCAGAGTTCCCTCAACGCTTTTGTGAAAGAACCTCCTCCGTCCGAAACGTCTGCCGATGAGAGCCGAAGAGGTATCGGAAATAATAAGAATGGAAAAGGCCGTGATGGTCACAAGTTTCGGAAAGATCAGGACGCACAGCACCGCTGAAAGTAGAATGTTGGTGGCGCCATTGAGCCTTTTCCTGGCATGGTCCGATTCGTGTTTCCTGAGGAGCCAACCGAACCAGCGATAGAACCAGTCGGAGATCCCCGGGTGATAATACCGGGCGAGGTCGACGGCCAGGAATGCCATCGTCATGGGTGCCAGGAGCATCAACGCGACGTCCCTGGTGACGAACGAATAGATGATGGGAATCGCCAGGGAGGTGATGTGGATGGCTTTGCGAACAAGCTCGTAGCGGAAATCGATCGTTGCTTTTTCTTCGAGGTACCCCGACTCAGGGTTATTCCGGGTCGGGGTGTCGACTCCCTCATGCAGAGGGCCGTTCATGCCCCCTTCTTCGTCTTTCCGGCGTCCCCCTGATCGGACGAGGAGGCCTCTGAAGGGGCGCTCTCGGGAGATGCGGGCTGGCCGTTGTTGCGTTTCTCGGCGGGGGGAAGTTCCTCGCCACGGATGATCTTGTCGATTTCATCCGAATCGAGGATTTCGCGCTCGAGCAAGTCGTTGGCAAGCCGGTGAAGGGTCTCGATGTCCTCCCGCAGGATTTTTTCAGATCGCTTCATCGATGTGTTGATGATTTTCTTGACTTCTCCGTCGATGAGAATCGCGGTATGCTCGCTGAAATTGCGCGACCGCGTGATCTCCCGGCCCAGGAACAGCTCTTCTTCCTTCGCCCCGTAGGCCAGAGGACCCAACTTCTCGCTCATGCCCCATTCACACACCATCTTGCGGGCCAGCTCCGTTGCCCGTTCGATATCGTTCCCCGCGCCGGTGGTGAGTTGATTGAAAATGATCTTCTCCGCCGCGCGTCCTCCCAGGGCGTACGTGATCATGGCCTCCAGGTATTGTTTCGAGTAGGTATGCTTCTCATCGATGGGGAGATACGTTGTCACGCCGAGTGCCCGACCCCGCGGGATGATGGTCACCTTGTGTACCGGGTCCGCATCGGGCAGATGCTTGGCAACAAGAACGTGCCCCGCCTCGTGGTATGCCGTAACCCGTTTTTCGCGGTCCGAAATAATCATTGTCCTTCGTTCCATCCCCATCATTACCTTATCCTTCGCCTCTTCGAAGTGGTTCATGGTCACGACCTTGTTGTTTTGCCTCGCCGCAAGCAGGGCCGCCTCGTTGACGAGGTTGGCAATATCGGCACCGGACAATCCCGGAGTCCCTTTCGCAAGGATCTCAAGCTGGACGTCTTCGGCGAGCGGGATGTTCTTTGTGTGGACCCGGAAAATTCCTTCCCGACCTTTGACATCGGGACGATCGACGATCACCTGCCGGTCGAAGCGACCGGGGCGCAGGAGAGCCGGATCAAGAACATCGGGCCGGTTGGTGGCGGCAATAATGATCACGCCGCTGTTTTGCTCGAAACCGTCCATCTCGACCAGGAGTTGGTTCAACGTTTGTTCGCGTTCATCGTGCCCTCCCCCCAGGCCGGCTCCACGGTGGCGACCGACGGCATCGATTTCATCGATGAAAATAATGCACGGGGCGCTCTTCTTTCCCTGCTCAAACAGGTCCCGTACCCGGCTCGCGCCGACGCCGACGAACATCTCAACGAAATCGGCACCGCTGATGGAAAAGAAGGGGACGCCTGCTTCTCCGGCCACTGCACGGGCGAGCAACGTCTTTCCGGTGCCGGGAGGACCCAGGAGAAGAACTCCACGGGGGATTTTCCCCCCCAGTTTCTGAAACTTCGAGGGCTCCTTGAGGAACTCGATGATCTCATGGAGTTCCACCTTTGCTTCGTCCGCCCCCGCGACATCCTGGAAGGTGATCTTGGTGACCCCTTCCGTCAGGAGCTTTGCACGGCTCTTCCCGAAGGAAAACAGCCCCTTGGTTCCGCCGCCACCCATTTGCATCCTGCGGAAGATAATGAGCCAAATGGCGATGAGGAGGATCCATGGAAGCGTCGAGGTGAGCACGCTCATCCATGTGCTGTCCTCTTTCACGACGTTGAACTTGAGCCCTTTAGAGGTCCAGCCCGCGATCACTTGCTCGTCAATGTTCGAGTAGGGAAGGGTGAGGACAACGCGGGTTGCATTCGGTGCCCGTTTTCCTGCGGCAGTGACCAGGTCCATCGGGGATCCCAGTTTGCCATAGAAATCGTAATTATTGAAATTCGATTTCTTGATGAGCGCTTCAGCGATCTTGCCGTCGTTGAGAAGGGTCTGGTACGTGGTAAAGCTGATCTCGTACTCGGTCTCCTCCGTGCTCTTGAACGCGAGCATGATGAGGTAGACCGCCAGGAGAATGCCCAGCCATCCGGCAATCATCCTCCCCACTTTGTTCCAGTTAAAATCGTCGTCGCGGTATTGCTTCTGTTGCTTCTTCGGAGGCTTGGGAGGCGCTCCACCGCGCTTTTTCTGAGAACCATTCCGTTGTTTGTCATCCGACTCTTCAACCATCCACCGATCCATACCAAACTCCTTCATCAAATCATTCTCCAGACATCTTGAGCACCTGTTCTTGCCACGGTACGACCTGACCCTTACGTCTGGGGCGGAGTATTCGCGGCAAGCCTGTAAATGGAACGTAAATTACGAACTTTTTGAGCATAGTCCAAGCCATATCCTATGACAAATTCAGGCGGGATTTCAAACCCCACGTAGTCAATCGGGAAATTGATCTTAGCTACGCTTTTTTTCAACAGAAGCGTGACAACGCTGAACGAGGCAGGGTTCTCCTTTAGAACGAGTTTCTTCATGAAGTCGATGGAAAGCCCCGAATCAATGATGTCCTCCACGACGATAATGTCCCGCCCCGTCACCTCACAGTTGAGGTCCTTGAGCAGCTTTACCTGACCGGAGGAGATTTTGGCATCCCCGTAGCTCGAGAGCTTCAGAAAATCCACCTCGCAGTCCAGTGTTATATCGCGGATCAGGTCGGAAAAGAAAATAAACGATCCGTTCAGGATGCCGATGAAAATAGGGACTTTGCCGCGGTAGTCCCTATTGATTTGCCCGGCAAGCTCCTTGATGCGCTGCTGGATCTTCTCTTCGCTCAAATAGAGCGTAAAGCGGTCATTGTTGATAACGATGTCGTCATGCATATGGTAAGACGATCTTTCTATGCTGGTATTGTGGGAGAATACTCCAACCGCACGATGGATTGCGTTGAAGGAGTGACTTTAAACCGGTCATCCAGCCGCCTGCCGCAGATCCATACGATGGCGTCGTCAGATTCCAGGATGGGAATGCGTTCTTTTTCGAAACGGGGGACTTTCTCGTCGGTGAAAAAATCGCTCAGTTTTTTCCGCGTCTTCATGCCAAGGGGCATGAACCAATCACCTCTTCTCCACGTACGGAGCCTGAGGTGGCTCCCCAGGCGCGCCGCATCGACAAGCTCGTTCCCACCTCCACCCCCCATCTCCCCGGGAAGGGGGCCTTCCGTACTTACGGCAAACCGGAACGAGGGAAAGGCATAGGAATGTCCGATCTCCACGGTCTGATCCAGCTCCACAGCGATGGGTTGGCGCATAAACACAAGAGCATTGCGATCACGGTAAACGACGATGTCGTGCGAAAGTTGCAATGAACGCCCTGTGGGATGAGAACAGAGCCCAAGCACATGCAGGACTTTCTCCGCCTGGATCTCCACTTGAAGGGACCGGAGGAGCCGGACGATAACCTCCTCTTGAAGGAAGGTCGGTTCCGATAACAGGTTGGAGATCCGGATGCTGGTGGTGCCCGATCGGTCCTTGCTCACCAGCGAGGGCCATCGCTCCGCCACCTCCCTGGTGATCCGGTCGTCGAGTTGTCGCATCACCGTGGAGACACGATTCAGGGACCCGACAATATCCGGGTGAATCTCCGATTGAAGGAGTGGAAGGACTGTTTTGCGAAGATAGTTTCTCTTGTAGTCCAGGGAGTCGTTGGACGAGTCGTGCCGAAACACGATCTGTTTGAATTGTGCGTACTCTTCAATGTCGCTCCGTCGCGCAAACAGGAGGGGGCGAATGATAGCGCCATCGTTCCGTTGCACCGGGATGCCGCTGAGGCCCCGGATGCCGGTTCCGCGCAGAGCGTTCAACAGGACTGTTTCCGCGTTGTCATCGGCCTGATGTGCGGTCGCAACCACCCGGGCCCCAAGCTCCTGCCGAAGCTGTTCAAAGAACCGGTAGCGCAGTTCGCGTGCGGCTTCTTGTTTCGAGAGTTTGGAGCTGTGGGCGTATCCGGTCGTATCGGTTCGGGTGCCGTGAAATGGAAGCGACCAGGATCGTGCAATATCCCGCACAAATTTCTCGTCCTGCATCGATTCAGCACCACGGAGTTGGTGATTGACGTGGGCAACATGGAGAAGGAGTTCCATGCAATCCTTGAGCGAGAGAAAAAGATGAAGCAAAGCCATCGAATCCACGCCGCCGCTCACCGCAACGAGTACCGTGTCCCCGTTGCGGACCAACGAGCCGGCTTGCACGAACTCCTCAAACCGTCGCTCCAGTGGATGGACTTTTGCATGCATCTGTCAGTCTTTCACCAGGAATGAGAGTGAGGACAGGTGATGAGTGACCCGGACCGTCAGGAACTTCTTTGACGCCGCGCTCGTATGCCGACCCTCACTATAAAAACACAACCCCAATCCCGACAAAGTCGTGATCGGGGTTGCAAACGCGCGGTCCTTCCCTGGGCATCCAGCCCCATAGGGATGAGAGGAAGGTGTCACCCGGTTCCGGAATTCTCGTCAATGAATCGCTCTTCTCGACGAATTCCCGTGGCAGTTTGTAGCGGGGGAGGGATTCGAACCCACGACCTGCGGATTATGATTCCGACGCTCTAACCGACTGAGCTACCCCGCCCCAAGAACGATAGAGACGGCAAGGGGTGAACTTCAGGGTCATCGGAAACGCACCCGAATGCCGGGTCCCCCGCATAAATAAAAATTGACTATCGAATGCTCAATAGTCGTTAGGAGAACCACTGTATCGTGGGAAGAAGATAACCGGAAAAGTGGTAAGAATCAAGCATGGGGCATAAGGGATGTCCCCACAGGTCTGAGCTGGCTGATGGAATGCTTTCAGCACCCGGTCTGGCGGAACATGCGGGCCTGCTCTAGCTGCTTCTTCAGCGCCTCGTTTTCCTCCAGCAATTCCTTGTAGGCGATCGTCAGAAGGTTATTGACATCAAGGAGGCTCCTTTGCATCTGTTGCAGGTCTTCTTCCGGCAGAACGTAAGCTTCGGTTCCGCGATATTTCAGATGTTGTAGTATCATCGGTCCTTCAACGTTGGATTTGTCATGATGGATGGCGTCGCATGGGCTCGAGTCCAAACTCCGAAGCATATGGATCGAAGACATGCAGATGTCCATATCCTTCAAAAAGCTTCAGTTTTTGGATTGGGGTGATTCCTCCCAGCGATGGGAGGGAGCGATGGTTGTTGTGGAAGAAAAGAAAATTGATGAGTTCACGCATCAGGCGCTGCTCGGCCGAATAGTCAATCGAGCCTTCAAAGAACCCGCTAAATGTGAGCTTGGTGAAGATCGAGAGCAGGTCGTCATCCTGGGGATCGGGGGAGATGGAGTGCAGTATCCCCTGCCGGGCCGCGGTCGCAGTAAAAAGATGGTTTGCCTGGAGCGTTGTGGAAGTTGTGAACGGACTCTTGCCGGAGGTGCGGATTTCCAAAATTGGGAAGGGAAATTTCTGGCTGATGAAATCCAGGAAATCCACGGATGAACCGGCAGTGGAGGTGAGGTAAAGCCGCGCAACCTGGAGGTGTGTCGATACATCGATGGCGGAGAACACCACTGGATTGAATTCATTCAACCGGAACGAGAGTTCCTTGGTGTCGACAAAAACCAGTTGCCCCGGCTTGGGAGCCGCTGTTTCGATCATCATGGCAAGACTGTTCATATATCGTACCCCCACCCTGTGTAATTCCGTCCAAAGATTAGAAGTCTCCTGTATCATATCGCTAATCCCTTTTCACTGGTTCGCCGTGGCCTGCTGAGTTTCAACAGGTAACTGTTGCTCCACAAGAGACTCCATCGGCGTGCCAGAATGATGGAAATCAAGTCCACCAAGTACGTTGCCGTGGCTCCATAAAACGTAAGCTATTTAGTAAGATTTCGGGGATGTCATTGGTGGCAACCTATGAATCCAGACATTCCCTCCATCGATTCGGTGTAAATTCTACAATATTCCCGTCTCTTGAGGCACCATAGACTGGGGAATCTCCCGCCTTGATTTTCCTACGACCGATAAATATATTGGCTTGAACTAATGGCGACATTGCATGCTATCGTTTGATGAAGCAAGAGAGTTGATCTCCCGCCAGCTTCCGGTCTTAGCTTCGGAATATGTCTCTCTGACACAGGCGCTCAACCGTGTCCTTGCCGGTGACCTCGTGGCAGATCACGACATCCCCTCTTTTGATAATTCCTCCATGGATGGATATGCCCTCCATGCTTCCGATACAGTGGGCGCGGGTCCTGGTTCCGGAGGCGTTCAATTGAAGGTTGCAGGCGAGGCTGGTGCTGGAACAGTCACTTCCACTCCGGTGGCCCGGGGGACGGTGATTCGGATAATGACGGGAGCGCCTCTTCCTCCCGGGGCGGACGCAGTCTTGGAACAGGAGCAAGTGATTGTCCGGAATGGATCCATCGAAATTGCGGCGATCGTTCCTGAGGGGAAAAATATCCGGAGAAAGGGGGAGGACTTGTGTGCGGGACAAACCGTTATGACGAGAGGGTCAATCCTTCGGGCGGGTCATCTTGGTGTTCTAGCCTCGTTGGGAAAAACGGAGATCATGGTGTATCGCAGACCGAAGGTCGGCATTCTCACGACCGGGAATGAGCTGATCGATGTCGCGGAACCTTTGACCCCCGGAAAGATCAGGAACAGCAATGCGTACTCGTTGCTCGGGTCGGTGCTGGAAAGCGGGGGCGAACCGGTCAGCCTGGGAAAAGTGAAGGATGAGGAGAGGGATCTGGAAGGGGCGCTCCGGAAGGGACTGGAATATGATGCGCTCGTGACGTCGGGGGGAGTATCCGTGGGGAAGTATGATCTGGTTCTGCAGACGCTGAAGAACATCGGCGTGGAGATAGTGTTTTGGAAGGTGAATATCAAACCGGGAATGCCGGTGGCGTTCGGCCTGTACAGGACATCCGGGACCGAGAAACCCGTGCCGGTTTTTGCCCTGCCGGGGAATCCGGTCTCCACCATGGTGACATTTCTCCAGTTTGTCCGTCCGGCGCTTTTTCGCATGGGAGGCAGGGAAGGTGATGGGGCTCTCCGCCTCAACGCCACCCTCGAACATGATATTCGGAAACACGACCGGAAGCGCCATTTCAGCCGGGGGGTGGTGAGGAACGAACACGGCCGGCTGATCGTTCGTACTACCGGAACCCAGAGCTCCGGAGTCCTGTCCTCGATGGTTCAAGCTAACTGCCTGATCACGCTCCGGGAGGAACAGATGGAGATACGGGCAGGTGAAGAAGTGGAGGTTGAATTTCTCTCTTGAAAGAGTTCCCTATGAAGGTTACCTTGCGTTTGTTTTCCATTGCGAAGGAGATGGCCGGTTTTGAGGAGCGGGAGGTGGAAGTCGCTTCGGGGGCGCAGGCAGGCGCCGTGCTGGATATCCTGACCGGTCTCAATCCGCGGTTTACCGATTGGCGGGGAAGCCTTCGCCTTGCCGTGAATCAGGAGTACGTTCCGGAGGGACATCTGCTTCGTCCCGGTGATGAAGTTGCCATTATTCCTCCGGTCAGCGGCGGCTAAAAAAGCCTTCACCACCTATAGATAACAAAAGAGTAACCCACTAATCCCTTCGGGTCTGAGTTAGGCGCGCATTTCCTCAGGATCGAAGACTTCACTAATCCCCGTTTAATAATGAAGAGAGCAATCAAGAATAATTTTCCCTTCGTGGAGATTCGTGCAGATTCGTGGGAAAAAGATGTTGAGTAAATACAAAAATCTATGATCAGCCTCACGAACGAGCCCTTGGAAATTCAGCGAGTGATTGCTTCCGTGGATGCACCGGGTGCGGGAGGGATCGATGTCTTTATCGGCACCACCCGCGATGTTTCCCGCGCCAGGTCTGTGTTGTGGCTTGAGTATGAAGCGTACGAACCGATGGCGTCGACGATGATGGAACGCCTAGCACAGGTGGCACACGAACGCTGGGCAGTCCTGAACATTTCCATAGCTCACCGCCTTGGTCGTGTGAACGTGGGAGAGGCAAGCGTTGTGATCGCAGTTTCCTCAGCCCACCGGGAAGAGGCCTTTGCCGCGTGTCGATTTCTGATCGATGAATTGAAGAAGGTTGTCCCCATCTGGAAGAGGGAGTTTTTTGCCGACGGGACCGTGGAATGGTCGCGGCAGGTCCACGAACAGCAGGGAATAACTACTGAAGGAGTATGATGATCACCCCCCCCCATCACACGACCGCCGCGCCGGTTCTGAGCGATTCCTTCGGGCGCGTCATCAACAACCTCCGGATCTCCGTCACGGATCGGTGTAACTTTCGCTGCCGGTACTGTATGCCGGAGGAGGGGATGGTATGGATGGAAAAATCGGAGCTCCTCTCGTTCGAGGAGATTACCCGCGTCACGCGCCTTTTCGCGGAACTCGGCGTTACCAGGATCCGGCTGACGGGAGGGGAACCGCTTATGCGGAAGGATCTCCACCTCCTCGTGGAGAAACTGTCCCCTCTTCCGGGCATCCGTGACATCGCGATGACGACGAACGGTTTCTTTCTTGCAGAACAGGCACGTTTGCTTTATAAAGCCGGCTTGCGGCGAATCAATGTCAGCCTCGATTCCCTGGACCCGGTCAAGTTCAACCTGATGACGCGGCGGGACTATTACGGAAAAGTGTGGGAAGGCCTGCATGCGGTCGAAGCTCTCGGGATTCGGCCCATCAAACTGAATGCCGTTCTGATCCGGGGGGTGAACGACGACGAGATCGGCGCTTTTGCCTACCTTGCCCGTACGAAACCGTACATCATCCGGTTCATCGAATTTATGCCGATCGGTTTGGGGGATGGATGGACCAATGAAAAAGTCATGACCTCGAAGGAAATACTCGAGACCATCGAGCATGAGACCGGGAAAAAACTCGTGCCGGTCGAGCGGCGGGGGGACCAGCCTGCGGATCGGTTCACCTTTGAGGATGGTCTCGGCGAGATCGGATTCATCAGCTCCGTGAGCGAACCGTTCTGCGATCAGTGCAACAGGGTGCGAATTACATCGGACGGGAAGCTCAGGACCTGTTTGTTTTCGCTCGGCGAAACCGATCTTAAACAGTTGGTGCGGGGGGGAGCAACCGATGGTGAGATCAAGCTGGCAATCAAGGATGCAGTCTGGAAAAAAGAGCCGGGACATCTGATCAATCAGCCTTCGTTCACACGTCCCGAACGCACCATGTCGCAAATCGGGGGATGATTCGTACCATTCCTTCACCACCACCGCTGTATCACACCATTCACCACACAAAGGATTCCGCCATGAGACTCCTTCTTGGTTTGTGTTGCCTGTTGCTCCTTGCATGCAACCGACAGGGCGACGAACCCGGATCTGCTGCCCGCTCCACCGAACAGGATGAACAAACGATCCGCGGCCTGATCACATCGCTCAACGAGGGTATGACCAGGGCGTTGACCACCGGCGGTATTGACACCGACAGCCTGATGGATTTCTATTATGAGAAGGATATTTACTATATCACTCCCTGGGGCTGGTCTGAGCCGCTGGATTCGACGAAAAGCCGAATCCGCCGCGCGTCCGCCATACTCCGGGACTACGACAACCGCATCGAGAATCTTGAAGTAAAAGTCTACGGCGATGGAGCGTATGCTTCATACATCTTCCGGCAGAATTCCATGATTAATGATATGATGCTGGAAGAATATCTCCCCACCACGGTCATCCTGGAACGCCGGGGCGAGGGGTGGAAGATCGTCCGCATGCATCGTTCGACGGATTACGAGACCTTCCAGCAGTATGTCGCAATGCAGCAGCAACAACAAGCCGGGCGGTGATCCCCCATGGGGCTGTTCGACAAGAAAATCGAAGTGAAGGGGGTGAATTATTTCGGCAAGCCCAAGCTTCCCCCCGGACAGACGCCGACGGTAAAGTTTCCCGTTCTCACGTACGGGGAAATTCCCTCGGTGACAAAAGACGTGTGGCATTTTGTCGCCTGGGGATTGGTCGAGAAGGAACGCGATTGGACATGGGACGAGTTTATGAAGCTGCCACAGACGAAACTTCGGGCGGACTTTCATTGCGTGACGCACTGGAGCCGGTTCGATGATGAATGGGAAGGAGTGATGTTCCGGGACCTGGTGCAACACCTCAAGCTTAAACCCGAGGCGGAGTTCGTTCTTCAACACGCCTATGGCGGGTACACCACCAATCTCCCGCTGCGGTGGATGATGGACGAGGATGTCATGTTTGCACACACGATAAACGGAAAGCCACTCGATCCGGAGCATGGCGGCCCGATGAGGGTGTTCACCCCACGCCGGTACGCCTGGAAAGGGGCAAAATGGATCCGGGGGATCGAGTTTCTGGCAAAGGACAAACCGGGATTTTGGGAAGTGAACGGATACAGCAACAGTGCCGATCCCTGGAGGGAAGAACGATTTTGGTAAGATGTGTCAAGCAGAGAACCATCGCACAGGTAACACCCCCACACTGAGGCCTTCATGAAATTGTTCATTAGCTCCATTTTTTTACTTCTCGTTGCAGTGGTAGCCTTTTCCTGCGGCCCTGCAAAACTCTCCCCTCAGTTGTTTGGAGAGACCGTTCCGCCGAATCATTGCCGCGTGACGGCAACAGTTGTTTCCATCGACCCCGCTCTCCAATCCTCCAAAGCGAACGATCCCTGTGCGAAGGCCCCGTGTGTTGCCTCTCTTCGCATTGACGAGGTGATCGGCTACGGGTCCGCCTTTTCCTCCCCCCTCGCAGCCGGAGACGTGGTGAAAGTGCATTTCGCGTTCAGCACCGGACCGACAAAAACCATCCTTCCTGATTTGAGCCAACCGTTCCCCGGTGTGGAGAAGGGGACAAGGCTCACCGCCGATCTTCAGGGGGAGATGACTCGCCGCGGGAAGGAAGAAGAGAAAAAGAAATTCACGATCTTTGGATACCAAGTCCGATAACCTTAGAAAGGGGAGTAATGAAGAAACAATTCCTGGGTTCATTGTTCGGTCTGTTTTGCGTCGCACTGACGGCCGGCTATTTTGTATCGATCACTACCGAACCATCGCGGGCCGGAAAGACTCTCAAGAAAGTGAGAAAGTCGATCCGCAGCATTGACGACCCGTTTGCGCGATGGAACTACGAATTGATGATGTTGCGGGATCCGCAAACGGGATCCCTCCCTCCCGATATCCGCAAGAAGGAGCAGGCCTTTGCCGAGAATCTGCCGACCCGGGAGAGTATGAAGAGCCTGGGAAAAGGGGGTTCCTCCATGGCCGCAACCTGGACTTCCCGCGGCCCCTTCAATGTCGGTGGCAGAACGCGCGGACTGGCGTTCGATATCTCGAACCCATCCATCCTCCTGGCGGGGGGCGTTTCCGGGGGGATGTGGCGCTCCACGAACGGTGGAAACAACTGGGGACGAACGACGGGGCTTTCCGACCATACGCAAAGTGTAACATGCCTGGCTCAGGATTCGAGATCGGGGAAGACCAATGTCTGGTATTATGGGACGGGTGAATATCGCGGCAACTCTGCATCAGGAGGTGGTGGCGGATTTTATCATGGCGACGGGATTTTCAAATCCACGGATGGTGGGATATCCTGGAGCGTCCTGAGCTCAACGCTTTCCAGCACACCCCAATCGTGGGACGGTGATTTCGACTACGTCTGGAACCTTGCGGCGGATCCTTCGAACACCTCGCAGGATGAAGTGTATGCCGCAGTGTATGGCGGCATCAAGCGATCGACCAATGGCGGAACGAGTTGGGTCAACGCGCTGACCGCGGATGCGGGGTTGACGTCCGGAAACTTCACCGATGTTGCCGTCACCTCGACGGGTGTCGTGTATGCCACCATCAGTTCTGACGCTTCAGTGCAGGACGGGATTTTTCGCTCCACCGATGGGAGTACGTGGACCCCGATTACACCAACGGCGCAAGGTTTTCCCTCCACCTTTAGCCGCATTGTCATCGGGATCGCACCGTCGAACCAGAATATCATCTATTTCCTTGCCGAGACCCCTGGAAGCGGTGTGCAAGGCCATAGTCTCTGGATGTACGATGCCTCCAGCAATAGCTGGACAAACCGTTCCACCAACATCCCCTCCTTTGGCGACCCTGTCGGCAACTTCGATTCCCAAAGTTCCTACGACCTCTGCATCAAAGACAAGCCGGACAATCAAAATGTGGTACTCATAGGCGGGACAAATCTTTATCGTTCAACCGATGGATTCGCCACTGCGCAAAACGTCGCCTGGATCGGCGGGTACTCCACGGCGAATAATATCTCGCAATACGCGAACCATCACCCCGACCAGCATTCGTTGGTGTTTGATCCGACCAATTCGAACATCCTTCTTGCCGGCCATGACGGTGGTATCAGCAAGACGACCAATATCCTGGCGACGTCCGTAACCTGGACGGTGTTGAACAACGGTTACCTCACGACACAGTTCTATACGCTTGCTGTGGATCAGGGAACCTTGGGGAATCCCGTCATCATCGGCGGTATGCAGGACAACGGGACGTGGTTCGTGAACAGCACCGGTGGCACTGCGAGCTGGACCGATATTTTCTCGGGGGATGGGGCGTACTGTGCGGTTGCCGACGGCCGTTCTGTTTATTATGTTTCAAGTCAAAATGGAAGTACGTACGCACTTGTCCTGTCAAGCAACGGCACCCTGACCGACTATGCAAATGTCACGCCGGCGAATGCCACGGGATTTCTCTTTATCAATCCATTCATCCTCGATCCCAATGACAACACCAAAATGTACATGGCGGCTGGAGGAACCATTTGGCGGAATAATAATTTAAATGCCATCCCACGGTTTTCGAGTGTTGGCCAAAATGCTGGTAACAAAACGACCGTGAACTGGGACAGCCTCACGACCTCGACTATTACGAGCGGCCGGATTACGAGCCTTGCGGTGTCCCGGACTCCTGCCAATAGGTTGTATTATGGGACTTCGGCGGGACAGGTGTTCAAGATTGAAAATGCCAACATGGGGATGTTCCCGACTCGTTTGACGATTACCGGCGCCGGATTCCCCACGAACGGGTACGTGAGTTGCATCGCGGTGGATCCGACGAATGCCGACCGTGTGTTGGCGATCTTCTCCAATTATAGTGTCCAGAGCATTTTCTCAAGTACTGACGGGGGCACTTCGTGGGCCGCAGTGGGTGGAAACCTGGAACAATTCGCCAACGGATCGGGGAACGGTCCCTCTGTCCGATGGGCGACCATCCTCCCTGCCGGGACTGTGACGACGTACTTTATCGGGACAAGTGTTGGTGTTTATTCGACAAGCACATTGAACGGCGCCTCAACGGTGTGGGTGCAGGAGGGAGCGGGCGTGATCGGCAAGGTGGTCGTGCCGATGGTCATCTCCCGTCCGTCGGACCGGCTGGTTGTTGCGGGCACGCACGCGAACGGGTCTTTTACGGCAACCATCTCAGCCCCCTCCGACGTCGAACGGGTCGATGATGCCGTTCCGCAAGAGTTCCGCCTCGAGCAGAATTATCCCAATCCCTTCAACCCCTCCACGACAATTCGTTACAGCCTCGCCCGGGAAGCCAGGGTGCGATTGACGATCGTGAATAGCGCCGGACAGGAAGTTGTGCGTTTGGCGGACGAGGTTCAGCCCGCAGGAACGTATTCCGCGGAGTGGAACGGGAAGGATGGGCAGGGGGTTGCGGTTGCTTCCGGTATGTATCTCTGTCGGCTCGAGAGTACTGGGTTCCGGCAAACCCGCAAGATGGCGCTTGTGCGTTAGGAGAAGTATCTGTACCGTTGATTTCATAATCCCCATAACCCAACAGTAGAAAGGAGCTCGCCGATGTCCGGTCGATCGCTCAAACTGTCCTTTGGTCTTTTGCTGTTTCCCCTCCTGCTTCTGGCCCAGGATTTCCGATTTATCGAATACGACACCGACCTGATCAAGCCAGAGGTCCACAAGGCGCGACGGGAAAAGCTCATGGAGAAACTTGGAAAAGAAACCATCGGCATTTTCTATTCAGCGCCGGAACGGAACCGTAATTGGGATGTCGATTACCAGTACCGCCAGGACGATAATTTCTACTACCTGACGGGATTCACCGAGCCGAATTCGATCCTGCTGCTCCTTCCGGCCGGGTACTCCGTCCGCAGCATGGAGGACACGAGCAAGATGATCACGGTCCGCGAGATTCTTTTTGTGCAGCCGCGGGATGTGACGCGTGAGCAATGGAATGGGCGCAGGTACGGAGCGGAGGGCGCCGTGAAATTACGGGGAGTGGACTATGCGATGACCAACGACCGGTTCCAGGCAACGCTTCCCGGACTGATGTTTCGAGGCGGAGCCAGAATCGTGTACGTTCCGACCATGAAGTCGGACCTGACCGGTGACATCGCTGCCCTTTTGGGTCCCTTGAAGAATATGATGGAAGGAAGGATGGGGGCCAATGTCGAATGGCGCGATCCGACGAGCCACGTGCGCCAGATGCGCATTGTAAAGGGTCCCGAAGAGATCGAAATGCTGCGGAAAGCGTCGGAGATCAGTGCCGTTGCCCACAACCAGGCGATGATGTCGGTAGAACCCGGCATGGGAGAGTTTGAACTTGGAGGTTTGTACGAGTACGTCTTCCGAAGGATGGGGGCCGAGTACGCTGGTTACCCTTGCATCGTCGGTTCCAGTGAAAATTCCGTCGTTCTGCATTACAATACCAATCGGAAGATTGTCCGGAACGGCGAGCTTGTCCTGGCTGATTGTGCGGCGGAATACCATGGCTATTCCAGCGACGTCACGCGAACCTATCCGGTGAATGGCACGTTCAGCAAGGCGCAACGGGAAATCTATCAGATCGTTCTCGACGCACAGAAAGCGGCTATCGCTCGCATCAAACCGGGCGTACGTTGGAGCAGCGTTTCGGAAGCGGCGGACAGCGTTATCATGGATGGCTTGGTACAACTTGGTTTGATGAAGGAGCGTACCCGGCCCGAGATGCGCAAGTTCTACATGCACGGTCTTGGCCACCCGGTGGGATTGAATGTGCATGACGTCGGGCAACAGATGATGGAACCGGGGATGCTCTACACCGTGGAGCCGGGCATTTACATCTCGGAAAACATTTCGGGCGTGCCGGCCAAGTATCACGACATCGGCGTACGGATCGAGGATGTGATCCTTGTGACTCCGGAGGGGAACAAGAATCTCTCTGAGAGTTCCCCGCGTGAGATCAACGACATCGAACGCATGATGAAGAAGAGGGGGATTGGGAACCAGCCGTTGCGATAACGTTCAAGAACATCGTGATAGGAAGTTTCATGGAACGAAAAAGCCCCTTCGGGATTTCCCAAAGGGGCTTTTCTCTTGATACGCCTAGAAGGAGGGACTACATGGCCTCTTCCATCATGGCCCGTTGTGCGCGGCGAATAGCTTTAACCTTTTTCATCCGTCGTTTGACTGAGGGTTTCGTGAAGAATGTCCGCTTCTTGAACTCCTTCAACACGCCGGAGCGTTCGTATTTCTTTTTGAATCGCCGAATCGCTTTATCAATCGGTTCATTATCGCCAATGATGATGCCTACCAAGAAATTCACCTCCTAACAGTTGGTCTTTACGATGATTATACTTGTGAAGAAACGATTTGTGCCGCTTCGCTTTCCACTCCGTGGTGGAGATTCTCAATAAGCCGCCGCTCCCCCAATTTCTCAAAGGAGACGGTGATGGCCTGTGTTCCGTCGGAAGTTTTCTGCTTGGCAACTACCCGGCCCACGTCGTCCCATTCCGTATGATAAATGACCTGACCGACCTTGAAGACCAAGTCCTTGGAATAGGGGGTGCAGGAGGTCCGATCGATTTTCGCGGCATCCCCGTTTTTCATTTTGCCGGTCACATGCCTGTCAACAAGGGCACTGTGCTTGCAACGGGTACAACGGTACCAAGCCTTCGGTGATGGCTCCTCCGTCCCTTCGAGCTGCTGTTCTCCAACCAATTCCATCTTGGTGGGCTTGTGGCAATAAGCACAATCCGCGACCATGTATTTCGTCTTCGCCATACCGTTCTCCTGCAATAATGGGGTAACACGTACCTTGAGGCTGGATTTGCGGGTGAGGTTACAACCGGCGGATGCGTGGACACAACGCAAAATCCAGTGAAAATTTACGCAAAAACGGGGAGGATGTCAAGAAAGCATTCGGCCATTTTTTAGATTGTTCATTGACCTTTGGAAAGTGTGGCGTGATTCAGTTTGAGACTCTCAGGGGATATTGTAGTTGATTAAGTGTCATTCCTCACCTATTTTGGCCTTTTACCGCATGTGCATCATTGCAAGGGAAGGGATTGCGTCCCGATTCGATCAAAAGGCTTCTGCCTGAAAAAGGAAGTTAAAGGTTACCATGTCCCCGCGCGAGCCGTCCCTTTTTCGCCTGTTGCCTTTCCTCGGAGGCTTTGCCCTTCTAGTGCTTGGAGGTTTGAGTCTGTACCTCAGCCTTCCGCATGCAGATCCATGGAGGATGCTCCATATTGACGTGCTTTACTGGAGCACACCCTACCTCGCACTCCGGCTCCCGTTTTCAACCACCCCTTTCCTTGTTCCGATGTATCCCTTTCTCACCATTATCGGCCTCTGTTTTCTGGCCACCCTGTTTCTTTCCTCCAAGGGAAGGGGAATGCTCTCAGCGATGGGGAAGCGGAGCCTATTCCTTCCGATGGCGATCGCCTGGGCCATTTTTTTTGCCCTGACCTTCACGCCGGGATTGAAGGTTGGAGGAATCTCCAGCAGGTCGGTCGCCGTGTACATGACGATCAGTCTCCTTGGCTCCATCTTTGTTGGGACCGGCATGATGACGATCCTGGGGCCTGGGGAGTGGCGGGGAAAAATACTCGGATGGATGTCGAGGATGTATGAGCCCATCCGGCGAGGGGTGTTTGGCCTGGAACTGAAATACTTCCTTGGCGCACTCTTTCTCTTCCATGGATTTTTGACCAACCTCGTTTCGTACTATTGCTTTGAGCATCTTCCCCATGTGCAGGACAGCATTGCGCAGTTTTTTCATGCGAAGATCTTTGCCCAGGGGAACCTTGTCGCCGTTTCACCCCCCCTCAGGGATTTTTTTGATTTCACTCACGTGATCAATAACGGTCAATGGTATTCCCAGTATCCGCCCGGCCATTCCGTCCTCCTTGCCCTTGGTGTTCTGGCGGGCATTCCCTGGATAGTCAATCCGTTGCTCGGAGCCGGCACCGTTGTGTTGTTCTACTTCCTTGGAAAGGAACTATATGGGGAGAGTGTTGGGCGCCTCTCGGCAATTCTTGGATTGCTTTCTCCGCTCATCCTCTTCATGTCGTCGGAGTTCATGAACCATGCCAGCTCGTTGTTCTTTTTCACGCTCTTCGTCCTGTATGGAGCCAAATTCCTGAGGACGGAAAAGGCGATCCATGGACTGGTGGCAGGAGGAGCGATCGGATGGGTTGTTGCCATCCGTCCTCTTACGGCGGTCGGAGCGGCGCTCCCGTTGCTTCTGTACGGTGGGGCGCAATTGGTCCGACGGCGAAAGCAGTTGATGGCGGGCTCCCTTGCCATGGCCGGAGCCGCCTCGGTTTTTGTGGGGCTACTCCTGATGTTTAATTATCTCACCAACGGGCATCCACTGCTCTTTGGATTCCAGGTTCTGTACGGAGACGATGTGTTACCTGGGTTTGGCAACTCTGCCTGGGGAGAGGCGCACACACTGCTTCGGGGCGTGTATCAGACACTGGATAATCTGCTCGGGATGAACAAATATCTTTTCGAATGGCCCATTCCCTCGCTGATGGTGGTCTTCCTCCTGTTTATTGCCCAAACCGTGAACAAATGGGATTTTTTGCTTCTGGGCAGCGCGTTCTCGCTCGCCATCGCCTATCTTTTTTACTGGTATCAGGATTGGTGTTTCGGTCCCCGCTTTTTGTATGAAGCGGCATGTCCTTTCATCATCCTTACAGCACGAGGGCTTGAACAGTTCCCGCGGTTGTTGCGGATTGCGTCCGGGACAAGCGCCTCGATCCGAAGGCTGACGGCACTGGCAGCATTCGTCATGCTGATCGTATCAGCGGTCGGTTTTGCGACAAACATTCCCCCACTTCTCAAGACCTATGGGGAGCGGTATTGGGGAGTGAGTGGGAGAGGATTGGAGTTGGTGAAGCGCGCTGGGTTAAGGAACGCGATCGTTTTCACCAGAAGCAACTACGGGGGAGTTTTTACGGCCAACGAACCGGATCTCTCTCATGATGTAATTTTTGTTCGCGATCGCGGGAAACGTAATGTTCTTCTCATGAAGCATTTTGACGGTTACTCGTTTTATCTCCTCGAGGAGAATAGGGTGGAACCGTATCCCCCCATGCAACCATAATGTCTTGAAGACGTGCGAGGAATCCCGCCGAGGTCAGTTCCCGTGAAATGTTCTGGGCGAGATCATGCGAGCCTATGGAAAAATCAATGAGCCGATTGCGATCCTTTGTCCAAGGTGCCCTTGTGGCAGTGGGTTTGTTCCTGCTTGCGATCGCGCTTCCCTACCAGAGCCCCCTTATTCGATATTTCACTCCGCCGTTCGGCGAACGGACCGCAATGGAAATCACTCTTCCTTTGCCGGGAATACCGCCGATTTTGTTCGGACCGGTTTCACTGTTCCTTCTTGCCCTCTTCGTTGTAGCTCTCACCGTATTCACGGCAGGTTTTACCCCATCCCTCAAACGATTTGCTCTCTCCCAGAAAAGTATTCTCCAGGTTCTCGTGACCGGCCTACTCTTCCTGTTCATCTCTGTTTCCGGGTTCATCAACGGCGGTTTCGATTCGTTGAAAGCCAGCGGCCGCCTGACTCTTGGATTGCTTTCATTTGTCCTTATCATCGGCAACTCCGTCCCTCTCGTGCTAAATTCCCGCTTTACGCTGCTCGGAGGTCCCATGCTGACCCCAGCTTGGGGACGCGTCAAAGAAGGACTCCTTGCCGTGAAGCCCTTGCATTTCATGGGAGCGGTATTCCTTGTTGAGTTCGTGCTCACGAGTGGGGCGGCGTACTACGTTTTCGACCGGATCCCATTCGTGGTCGACAGTATAGCCCAGCTGTTTCACGCAAAGATCTTTGCAATGGGAAAACTCACAGTCCCCTCGCCCCCCATGCCGGAATTTTTTGAAATGGTTCACATGATCAACAATGGGCGGTGGTACTCCCAATTTCCTCCGGGACACGCAGCGCTCCTTGCACTCGGTGTGCTGCCCGGCGTTCCATGGTTAATCAACCCATTGCTTGGTTCAGGGACCGTCGTCCTGATTTACAAACTTGGCGTTGAGTTGTATGGGGAGGGGATCGGCAGGGTGTCTGCACTCCTGGCCCTCGTATCCCCGTTTCTCCTGTTCATGTCTGCGGAAATGATGAATCACACCAGCGCCATGTTTTTCTTTTCTCTCTTCGCACTCTATTTTGTCAGGACTCTGCGGGTGGGACGGATTTCTTTTGCGATTGCGGCTGGATGCGGCCTCGGGATGCTGGTTTGTATCCGTCCTTATACGGCTGTAGCACTTTCCCTGCCGTTCTTTCTTCACGGGGCGTACTCCTCGTTCAAGGAACGGAAATTCTCCGGTCTTCCGACTCTGGCTTTTGTGCTGACAACGTCGATCTTCGTGCTGTTGCTTCTGATGTTCAACGATCAAACGAACGGCTCGCCGTTCGTGTTCGGATATCAGGTACTCTGGGGCTCTGATGTGCTGCCGGGGCTCGGAAACGCAAGCTGGGGGAAACCATTAACCTTCGTTCAGGGAATGCTCAACATGCTCGATAATCTCCTCGGGCTTCAGAAATTTCTGTTCGAGTGGCCTCTTCCTTCGTTGCTTCCGCTGGCGATACTTCTGTGGGGGGGAAGCGTCAATCGGTGGGACAAGCTTCTACTCGCGACTGTAGCGTCTCTTGCGTTCGCGTACTGTTTTTATTGGTTTCATCAATGGCTGTTTGGTCCGCGGTTCCTGTTCGAGGCGACGCCGCTTCTGATCGTGTTGACGGCGCGGGGTCTGCAACAGGTTCCTGGCCTGGTCAAAAAATGGGGAGGGAGTGTGGAAAATGAACAGGCGTACTACGCCCGAACGGCTGGAATTGTTCTGCTCTGCTCCGTCCTCGGATTAACAGCCAACATCCCCCACCTGGTCAAAGAGTACCGCGGGAATGGTCTCGACAGGAGCGTTCTTGAGGCTGTGGAGCGAAGGGGGATTCGGAAAGGTGTCGTCTTTACCGAGTCAGACTATCGAACCGTCTTCCCGGCAAACCCACCCGATTTGGAGTCCGGGGTGATCTATGTGCGCGACCTGGGGCGTGATAAAAACTGTTCCCTGATGGAGATATTCCGGGGGTATGATTTCTACCGTGCATCGGGGTCTGAGGTGGAGCCGTATGATCCGAGTTTTCACCCTTAACCTATTTCCCCGTGGCGGAAGGGAGAGATCGCTTTCGCACAACAATCCCCCATTTTAACAGAGCGAAGAGAGCCCGAACTCCATCCCGCCAGGTGATCTTCTTCCCCTCCTCATAGCCGCGCCCGGTGTACGTAATGGGGATCTCGTACACGCGAAAACCATAACGGAACAGCTTCACTGTAACCTCCACTTCAAAATCAAAAGTATAGGACTGGATCTCAAGACGTTTGAACACATCCGACCGGATCACCTTAAAGCCGGTCTCCATGTCGGTCAGCATGCCGGAGGTCATGAGGTTGGCGATGAGCGTCAGCAGTTTGTTCCCCATGTAATGCCAGAAGAGGAAGACCCTGTGCGCTCCGAGGAACCGCGATCCATACACTGCGTCCGCCCATCCGTTCTCGATCAGCTCGATCGCCCGACCGTACTCCTCCGGATGATATTCGAGATCCGCATCCTGGATGACGATGATGTCCCCCGTGGCTTGCTCCAATCCCGTCTTGACCGCATGTCCCTTTCCCCGGTTCTGTCCGTTATAGACGCAATGAAGGATTCCCGCGTGCTTCTGCTCCAGGCGCTTCAGGATGGTGGGGGTCCCGTCAGTCGAACCGTCATCCACGACAATGATTGTTTTGGGATAGGGGGTATGGGCAACCCGATCGACGATTTTTTCGATGGTCTCCCGTTCATTATACGCCGGAATGATAACCGTGAGGGTCATGGGGTGCTATGCCTTTTGAGCGACGATAAGCAGCGATTGCCCAAACGGCCGCGGGAGAAGGGGCTCTACCCGCCTGAGCATGGGGACAATGTACCGATCGAATGCGAGAGTGCTGGCTTTTCCGAGAGAGCGACGCCGGAGGATGCGGCCCCTGAACCACCAGGCGAAGAAGCCCGGCATGTTCCAGTATTCGCAACGGAGAACCCGGAAACCGTGCGACGCGAACAGGGTTGTTGCCAGGGAGCGGGAGTATCGGCGATGGTGGCCGAACGACTCGTCGATGCTGCCGTAGATTGCATTCGATGCCGGAACCCAGTGAATGGCATGGCCGCCATCCTTTAAAAGGATATGCATGGCTTGGACCACTTCACGGTCGATCCCGTCGGGAATATGCTCCAAAACATTCGAAGAGACAATGCTGTCGAACGACCCGATGGAGGATGGCCGGCGGGCCACATCCTGGAGGGAAACGCACTCGACGTTCAAGCGCGGGTGTGTCGGGATCCTTTCCTTGTGCCGTCGGACAAGATCGGCGTCGATATCAATGGAGAGGAGTTTCCGATCTTCGCGGAGGAAGAACGGCGTCAGGTTGCCGATGCCCGCCCCCAGCTCGAGGACGTTCATACCAAGCCATGGGCGCATCAACTCGTAAATCCATTCATTGTACTGAACGGTTTCCGCCAGTGTTTCGAGAGAGTAATCTTCATGAGCGGAAGCCCTCACCCCCGGAGCGGTGGAGGCGCCGGATACAGGAGTTGTCTTCTGTGGGGGTTCAGGCATGCTCTTGGCGATGTGCGCACCGATCCTTCAACAACATTTCGGCGCCGGCGTGAAGGTGTGGTTGTCTCACCGGCACCTGCGCCGCAAATATAGCACAAAGTTCGAATAAGTCCATGCGAAAACTCGATGATGTGATCCAAACGACATGAGGGAAACCCCATCGCCATGGAAAAGAGTCGAAGGTGCTTTCCACTCTAAAATGTGATTGCTTGGCAGGACGATTCTTTCTATACTAGCCGTCGCATCGGTAAAGGCTCTCTTGTTATCCAGAGACGACCGCAGTTTTTCTCATCACTCTGATACCGGAATCGAAACCCACTTGTCCTCGTTCAAGCTCAAGAGCGTTTGGTTGACTTTCGTTCCATCAGACCGTTGGTTGTGGTGGGTGGTCGGTCTGTTTTCCTTCCTTGGGTTTCTCAGTCTGAATGACGGGATGTTGTATACGCCGGACAGCATCCGGTATCTCCTGTGGGCAAAATCCCTTTCACAGTTCAACGGTTTTATCGATCTCGCCAGTGCCGAGCCTACTCGATACGTCGTCCATGCTCCTCTCTATTCTGTTCTCCTTGCCCCCTTCGTCGCGATCTTCCCGGGGGACGTCGTTCCTGCAAAAATCGTCTCCCTCGCTCTTGGCCTTATGCTGCTCCTTGTTTCCTACCGTTGGATGGAGGTGCGTGGAGGAAGGTGGGGCGCCCGTATCGGGACTCTCATTCTCGCCGTGCATCCACTCGTTCTTCTTTTTTCAACACACATTCTTTCGGATGTCTCCTTTGCGGTCGTACTGCTCTGGTGCTTTTTTGTCGTCGGGAATGAAGAGAACAAAGCGGTGTCCCTCCAGGGGCTGAAGCTCGCTCTTCTTGTCACAGCGGCGATCTTTCTGCGCGAGGTTGGGCTTGCCCTCTGGGTCAGTCTCGTCTTCTTTCTGGTGTGGAGGAAGAATTTCCGTGCTGCGGCCATGGTGTTCCTGATCCCCCTGGTATTCTATGGTGCATGGTTCATCAGGAATGAAATCCTGGTTGCCGGTTTCGAGCAACCGCAGATCCAGAACTCCAAACTCTTCTTTTCCCACATCTATACACCCCGGAACGCCGGGATGCTGTCGGAATTCACGGCCCGTATTCTGAATAACGGAGCGTTCTACGCCTCAAATCTTGGCTCTTTGATTCTCTTTCCGGTTCAAGGGGGAGGATCATTCCCGGTTGTCACAAACAACGACCCGATGATGCCCCTCGTGATCGGCAGCCTGAAGATGCTGCTCATTCCCCTTGGTCTTCTCCAGGTAGGACTTGTCGTGTGGGGGGGAATCGCTCGACGGAGGGACGAGCGACTCATGCCATTGTTTCTCGTCTTCTTTCTCTGCTACTTCGGATTGCTCCTTCTGTATCCGATCATCGACAATCGATTCCTGTTTCCACTCCTGCCACTCTTTCTTGGTTTTGCGTTGGTGGGGGCGGGTGATCTGCAGGATCGTTTCTTCCCTGCGTGGGACGGGAAGCGTCTCTCTCTTGGGATCGCCGCAGGTTTGTCCCTTTTGCTCCTCCCAAACCTCGTGTGGATCTCGAATCTCGTGGCAAACAATCTCCGATCGGTTAATACGTCAAAAGAAGAGTTTGAGACCCGGACGGTCACAGGGGAGTATCCGGAACTTTACAGGAAGTCGTTTCGGTACGCAGGGGAATGGATTACGCAGCACGCCGATTCGTCCACCGTGATTGCAACCCGCTGGAAGGAGCTGACGTTCTGGCTGGAGGGACAGAAATTGATCGAGGTCGATCCGGTCATGTCACTCGAAGCGTTTGAATCGATCCTCAGGGACTACGAAGCCGGCTATCTTGTTGTACTCTCTGATCCTTCCGGTATTCGGGACTTGGAGTTCCAGATGGTGCAGTCCCGGAGATTTCGTTTCGTGCCGGTCTATCGGACGGGGAGCGTGGAAGTTATCCGTGTTCTCCGTCCCCCCCGGGAAAAGAGCCCGGCGGGGGCGCCTGATGAAGGCGGGCTGCAGGGGAGCCTTGCGTTGACGGAGGAGGAGCGAGAGACCCGTACAATGTTCCGCGAGGGAACGCTCCTTCTTGAGCGTGGAGAATATCAGAAGGCCCATGCACGGTTCAAATCCCTTTGGGACAAGAGTGAGGGATCGGGGTACGCCGCATTATTTACGGGAATTACCTTGGGATTCGCGGGTCAGGCACAAGGTGCGATGGCAGTGTTCGAGGAATTCAAGCGGCTTTCCCAGGCTGGGTCATTCCTCCAGCACGCATGGTACCACCAGGAGTTTCTTTCACTCCTCCAGCAGTCAGAAGCAAACCCGATCGCCGGTTCCAAGGCCTTGATGCTCAGAACGGTTGCGGTGAATTATCTTACCCTCGGTTTCCGGTACCAGGCTCGGATGATCATTGATCGGGCAATCGAGGCCGATTCATCCTACTACCCAGCCCTGGCGTTTGGTGTCTCTTGCGCCTTGGAGAACGGCGATACGTCGGGAGCGCGCAAGTATGTTGAGGGAATTCAGAGTCTTGATCCCAGGCGGCCGCAGACGCTCTCTCTGGTAACCCTCTTTTCCTTGTTCGATTCCCTGACAACGATTTCCGATCCGAAACAGCGCGTCCGGCACCTTTTTGCTCTGAGTGAGGTTCTCGAGCGGGTTGGATTGCGCGAGTATGCCATGGACCACCTTCTGTCGATTCTGGAGATGGAACCAAGGAACGTCGTTGCGATGATGGAGCTGGGAAGGTTGTACATCTTGAAACGGCGTTGGGCTCCCGCAGCGAAGATGTGGAACCGCGCACAATTCCTTTCTCCGGATGCGGTGACGATCCCCGATGAGGTTCTTGAATGGATGGAGAGGAGGAAATAAAGGGCAAGAGGCTGCATGAGCCGCGAGGGGGTGCAAGCTTAGATTGTGCTACTTGCCTTCCTTGACATGATGCGTTATATTTTGTCCAGTTCTTATTCCGAAAAAGCCTTAGCGGGATTGGTGAGAGCCCGAGCCCTGTTCGTTTTCTTTTTAAGTATCGGGCCCTTAGCTCAGTCCCAACGTTGCTGAACTTGTCGAACGAAGTGAAGACAAGTTCACTGCAACGTTGAGGATCCCGTCCGACGGAGTCGTGACGGGATTGGTTGGAGCCCGAGCCCCGTTCGTTCTCTTTTAAAATATTGGGCCCTTAGCTCAGTTGGTTAGAGCAGCGGACTCATAATCCGCTGGTCGCAGGTTCGAGCCCTGCAGGGCCCACTAGTACAGGTCCCGCCCCACAACGGCGGGATTCTCCCCCGAAGGGGTCCCTTCGGGAAAAACGACGATGAAGTTAGCGGCTGGTCTTATGCTCTCTGCTAACTTCAGTCGTTGCAGGGTCCACTTAACACAGATTCCTCGTCCTTCGGCGGAGGCCCGATGGGAACCACCAGTTTGCCCGCCCCATCAGACTCATGAAAATCGGGACGAGGACGACGCGAATCAGCGTCGCATCGAGTGCAACCGCGAAGGCGAGCCCCAGTCCGAATTCCCGCGTCGCCGTGAGGTTCGTGAACCCGAACGAACCAAACAACACCACCATGATCAAGGCGGCACTCGTGATGACCCCGCCTGTTCGTGCCAATCCGTTTGCCACCGCCTTCCGGTTATCGCCGGTTCGCTCGTACTCCTCCCGGATACTGCTCAACAGGAACACTTCATAATCCATGGATAGGCCAAACAAGATTGTGAAAAGCATCAGCACGATGAATGAATTAAGCCCCCCCGGCGGGACCAGTCCAATGAGGCTTGCGCCAACGCCGTCCTGAAACAGGTACACAAGGAATCCATACGACGCGAGCACCGAGATGAGATTCATGGTGATTGCCTTCAGCGGAATGGCGATGGAGCGGAAGGTGAACGCGAGCACAAGAAATGTGATGACCAGTACGACGGGAACGACGCGCCTGAGGCTTCCGAATAATTCATCATCGAAATCAAGGATGCTCGCACTGAAACCACCGATACGGACCTCGAGGCCGGCATCGCGGGCTTCCGTCCATGGGGACGAGCGAAGTTCACGAACCATCTGCATGACCTCTTTTGTCTCCGGGGCGGAGCGGGGCACGACAAACACGAGGGCGGTTCGGTCGTCCGCAGACAGCACGTTTGCCGCTTCCTGCCGAAGGACCGGGGGAAGATCCGGGGTCGCGTGGATGGTTGCCCCCATCGGCCCAAGCAATGCCAGCAGCGAGGGGAAGCCCCCGGTCGTTGACAGGCGGGGATCGGAAGCAAGCTGTGCACCGAGGGAAGCGATTGCTGTTTGGTGTTCGGGTGCCCAGAGTGTCTCTCCTTCACGGCACGTGATGAGCATCCCGATCGGCCCCATCCATCCTGCCGAAAAATTTTGTTCGAGAAGCTCGTACCCCTCGCGGGCTTCCATGCCGGGGGAAAGATCGCGCGCCCCCATGTTCCATGGAGTCAGCCTCTGCGTTGGCACGATCAACGCCGCGAGCACGATCAACGTCGGAATGAGATACCGTATGGGCTTTGCCATCGCCGCGTGAGCCCATCGCGACCAGAGTGTAGCGGTGCGTGATTGAAGCTTGGGATGCCGGGGCCAGTTCACCCGCTCGCCGATCAGGAGCAACACCGCTGGAAGCAGTGTCAGCGTCGCGAGGACCGCGGTGAGCACCACGGTGACTCCGCCGAGGGCCAGGGTATGGAGAAACGGGATGTGTGCAAGGAAGAGTGCGAGAAATCCGATGCATACGGCCAGGCCGGAAACGAGCACGGCGCGACCTGCTTCCATCGTTGCGGTCTCCACCGCCGTGCGGAACTGAACGCCTCGCGCGAGTTCCTGGCGGCACCGGCTGATGAGAAACAACGCATAGTCCACGCCCACCCCCAAGCCGACCATGGTTACTGCGTTTTCCGCGAACACACTGACCGGCATGAATCCACTGAGTGCGTAGAGCAGGGCGAGTGCGACCCCCGTCGCTCCAAGGGCAAGCAACAACGGGAGACCGGCGGCAATGGGCGCCCCGAACACGAAAAGGAGGATAACGAGCGTGAGCGGGATTCCGACGCGCTCAGCCTTCAACAAGTCGTCCGATGAATTTACGTCAAGATCATGAAACAGAGAGACCATCCCGGTCAGCTTGGTCTCGAACGAGTCCCCAAGCCCGGCGTCCGCAATGACGGAACGGATCCGGCTGACGTTCGATTCCGCTTCGAAAAAAGTCCCCGCAGGCGGAGTCACGAGAAGAAGCGCGGTGTGACCGTCGCGTCCAAGGAGGCGCGCATCGCCGGTATTCCAATAATGCCTGACGCGATGCATTCCTGCAGCATTGAGCACGCTCTCGATTGTTGTCGCGGCAGCGGCAAAACGGAGATCGGTTGCAGAGATGCTCTTCGAGACAAGCACGGCAGGGAACACATAGGCTGCACCATCGCCAAACGAGCGGTTCACATCCTGTGCCACCAGTTCCGAGGGACTGCCGGGAACGGCGTCGGTGCTTCCGCGAAGCACGCCGCTCAGGTGCAGCGCGAAGGGTGTCACGGCTGTCAAAAGCGCCGCCCACAGGATGATGACCGCAAGCGGCCTGCGAAGAACGAACTGCACAAGAGTAGACATCGGAATGTTCCTTTCGAATTACGAGGCCGCGAGAATACGGGTCTGTTTGATCTTTCCCTTGTCTCCGGCAAATGGGCCTTCACCGACCCGATATAATTGGATTTCAGGAACAAGTGTTTCCGGGTATTCTCTCCACGCTTCCCGGAAGTCGGCATTCAGGGCAACCAGTCGACGAAGCATCGCATCACGGTAGGTTGCCCGCAGCTCTTCGGTTGGTTCCGCGTCCACCTCAAAGATGAACCGGGGTCGCACCGATGCGTCTTCACTCTCTGCCAGCGAAAGGCAAAATGAGCGTGTGATTTTTGAGAGATGCGGCTCTGCGTACAGACTTTGTTCGAGATCTTCCGGATAGATGTTGGCCCCCATTAGAGAAACCGTGTAGTCCCTGCGGCCATAGACCCAGAGAAAGGGGAGGCGCAACCTGCCGCTGCCTGAAGACTTCTTCAGGGCTTCTACGTCCACGCCCGCTTCGGCCAGCATCTTCTCCATTTCGTCGAACCGGGCCACGCCCCCTTCGTCATGCACGTTATAGCGAATGCGAGGCGAGAGCAACGACTTGCGCGAGATCGTGAAGACCAACTCCCGGTTTTCGTTCACCTCAATGTAATGCATCAGCGGGTTATACTGGAACACCATCGGCAGTCGGGAGTCGTCTCCAAACAGCTTTTCACGTACATCCGCCCGATCGCGGCAGAGTCTGCGAATCGCGACCGCAAGCGGCGTTTCCCCTGCGATGCCGATCTCCAGGTCGGTCGCTCCGAAGCCGCTGTAGACGGTCCGGAACCGGCCCAATAAATAATCCCGCAACCCTTCTGACATCCCCTCGCCGCCTACCAATGCCCTTAATTCGAATTCGTCGAATGGGAATCCTTCAGCTTCGGCGGCATCCACCAGGTGTTTAAGGAACGGCGGGTATCCCGCGATGAGATAGCGATAGCGTGGACCGAAAAAACGCATCGTGTGAAGGATTTTCCCGATGTCCGGTCCGGTGTTTTTCACGATGCCGTTCCGACCCATGGCAACCCCCATATTGATGCCTGTTGCCCACGCACCCATCGAGAACGCGTTGATCGTGACGTACGGCTGGGAACCGTAACAGTACTTGGCGAAGTAGCTGATAAAGATGTGGCTTTGATGCCGCTCCCGCGCCGTCCGAACCCAATTGTATGGCGTGCCTGTGCTGCCGGAAGATTCGTCGATGGCAACCTGCGACTCCGGTATTGCGCCGCCGACACATCGCTGCTCCGTCGGATAACGTTTAATGAATGTCTCCTTGTCGGTCTCGGGCGGGTTGCCGCCCTGCCAACGCATGATGGCGAGGAAGTCTGCGTACGCCGGGACATTTCTCGCAGCCCGGTAGAATGCCGCACGAGCCCGAAACCGTCCCGCCCAATCCAGGAACCATGGCGGCAATGCCTTGAACAACAGCAGGAATGTTTCGAACGAGGCGCATGCCACCTGCACAAAGAGGTTGAAGAATACCAGGAACAGAAAGGCCAGTCGTTCGGCCGGTGTAGGCCGGGGCATCACCGCCTCGTGCTCAACCCCCGTTTGGATTGAAACGGTGTCGCCTGTGTTGACCCCAACGAACGGTAGCGGCATATCGAAGGTTGTTTTCATGTCCATTCTCCATTGAAATAGTGGTGGTGAAATCTTTATTCTAATCTACTCGACCGTCTCATGACTGTTGTCAGGAAACTCTCCGTTGTTTGTCAAACAATTGTCCTGCCTTTGCCCGGCGACCCTCAACAACTGTGTCCTCGTTATCCATCGATGACCATGGAGATTGTTCTCGCCCCTCATCGTACGCTCCCGTGCATAATACAGTGCGCTCCTATGGATATTGCCACGGACTTGTCGGACAAGTGTCAAAAAAATGTCAACGGGGAGGGTACAAAAAAAACCGACTTGTCGTCGGGTTCTGGTTCGGGAAACAATGGGTTTTTTCAGCGGTGGGTACTCAGGAATCCCCGGGGATCTCCTCCTGAGTTTCTTTTTCCAATTCTCATTTTCTCTTTACGCTATTCTTGAGAGCTTCCACCAACTGTAACGGTACAGAAGCACCAAGCTGTTGCGCTTGCTCGCAATGTTTCATCGCCTCTTCGAATCGCTTCTGTTCAAAGTAGAGGTAGCATAAATTTCCATGGGCCTGGGAAAGCCGGGGGTTGAACTCAAGAGCCCGGAGGAATGACCGTTCTGCGTCATCCTTCCTGTGCGCGTCGAAGTACAACACCCCCAGGTTGTACTGCACTTCCGCGCTTGCCGGCAGGAGTTCCAGTGCCTCATGGAATGTCGCCACGGCCCGGACGAACAGGCCCCGGGCAAAATAGAGGGCGCCAAGCGATTGCAGCACCTCCCTGTTTTCTTCTCCCGACCCTTTCTCCGCTTCAAGCTTCTGCTGGAGATCGATGAGGTCTTCAACCTGCAAAGGATAATGCGGATTGATGCCTCGTTCTCCCGGGTTGGGGCGTTGATAGGCGGCAAGTTTTTCGGAGAGGCTCTCCGGGAGCAACATCCTCTGGATGGAGTTCTGCAGATGCAGGTCGTGAGGGGAAGTGCTGAGGGCATATTCCCTCAAGGTGATGGAATCCTGAAAATGTCGGGAGTGCCGGAAACTCATGACAGCAAGGAAGAGGGCAAGCACGACAACGGATCCCCCGAGGAACGGTTGTGGCAACAAGACCTTTTTCGGAAGAGAGAGAGAAGCAAGCAGGATGACGATGCCGATGAACGGGACATAGATACGGTGCTCGTAAAATTTGGGCAGGTACGGGGGAACCGAGTGGTAAAACAACGCGGGGGCGAGGAAGAGCAGGAACCACGCGAGCCCGAAAAGGATGCTCCTCCAATCCTTTTCGGGGGAAAGAACGATGAGGAAGAGGAGGAAGAGAGCGCTCCCGACTCCGGCGGTGAGCGGCATATCGGGAGGGACGGGGGCAAACGCCAGGCTGAACGGCCAGAAGATCTTGCCGAGAAAGAACAGGGCCATCCAGAGATTGGAGAAGATCACCGTACCGGCAGTCTCCAGGCTGGCGATCGGGTAAATGGCCGCGAGGTACCGCATCATCCTCCAGTTGAGTACGATCATTCCCCACCCGACAATCAGCAAAAGTGTTTGCAGGGAGATGAGCCGTTCCCTCCGGAAGAGGAGCATGGAACCCAGAACCAACAGCGGCAGGGCAACCGCGGTCTCCTTGGTGAAGAGGGCAAGGAAAAAGAAGAGGAGGTGGAGAAGTCCCCACTTCAGGGAGCCCGACTGAAAGTACTTGTGAAATGTCAGGAAACCCGGAAGGATGAAGATCGCCAGCAACGAATCGTTCCGGCCGGAAGTCCAGGCAATCGATTGAGTCAGAACGGGGTGGAGGCAAAAGAGAAGGGTCAACGCGAACGATTTTCCCCTGGAGGTTCCGAGTCCGTTCAGTGTGAGGAACAGCAGGCAGCAGGCGATTATGTGAAGCAGGAGGTCGGTCAGGTGATAACCCCAGAGCTGCTCTCCGCTGAGCTGTGCGCTCAGAATGAAGGTGATCGTAAGGATGGGACGATAGAGGTTGCCCCCCTGGCCTGCATGCCCGGCATCATCAAGAAAAGAGTGGGGGATATCGGAAAGCTCGTCAATATGAGAAAAGCTCTGTTGAATCAGAATATAGTCGTCGAAGTACGTGTACTCCGAATACCGAACCACGTGTCCGTACACCCCAAGGGTTAACAGGACAAGCCATGCGTACGGACGCCAGCCGGCAAGGGCGAAATCCCATGAGAATGGTTGTTTCATTCAGCCCCTGCTTTTTCCCTATGTTCGTAAATGGAGATGAAGTAAAGCTGTCCCGGCGGGGCTTCCAGTTCTGCCGCGTTCGTGACAGGTTCCAGGGGGCCGTCGGTGCCGGGGGTCCACTCGAAGCGGGCCACAAACCGGTAATGCTCCCGGGCGTATGCTCGGAACCACCTGAGTAATTCCTTTTCCGCTTCCCCTGTTGCGTACCAACCCGGGGTGAGTTGACAATAGAGGAGAAATCGCGGCGCTGCGGATTCGATCTCTCTCATGAACTCCTCCCGCATCTTGGCGGCGTACGGCTGCGGCTCAGTCGTCGAGTTGATATAGAGGTAGCCTGATGCGGGGCGTCGTTGGGCATAGAACGGTATTTGGGGTTCGCTCCCGATGATCCCGATCCTGTCTTCCCGGTCGCTGCGCTCCTGGATAAAACGGGCGATGGGAAGCGACTGGGAAAATGGCTGTCCGCCGTATGTCAGTCGGGTGATGGCGCGGGGACTGAGGGAGAAGAAAACATCCGCATGGGCTGCCACCGTTGAAGCAAGTGCCATGACCACAACGATCATCGGCGGAGCGATCCGTAGCCATGGTGCATGAGCCCGCGCGAAAAAGGTTTTGATGAATTCGATTCCCAATCCAAAAGAGAGTGCCGCCACAGGAATCAGGAGGATAAAATAGTGGGGACGAAAGATAAAACCCGGGGTGACGGCGAGGAATCCGCCTGCAAGGAAACTCATGATGAGGACCCGGTGAGGCTTGAGAGTGTTAGTGAGAAAGACCGCCGCGAAACCGAGACCGGCAACCAGCCAGAGCAGGAGAGTTGTTTGGAATAAAGGAAGGAAGCCCGACCGGAAATAGTGAGGGGCATCGTTGACGTCAAGGATCGATGCGTAGGCCCGTGCATAGGTGAAGCTCCAGAACAAGAATCGGTCAAGGGTTCCGGAGACGGCTATCGACAGAAATGCTGCGGCCAGCGGGGTTACAAGTCCGGCAAGGAACAATCCCATCTGCCGTGCGAAAGGAACGACTGGAAATCCGGCATTGCTTCTGATCACTGAATAGGCAACAAGACATCCTGCGAGAGCCAGGAAGGCGCCATGCTGTTTGATACAGACGGCTGTTCCAAACATGAGGCCGCTGAGGATGAGCGGAAACGTTCCCCGGTTGTTTCTGAATCGTAAGAGGGCAAGGAGTCCGGCAAGGGCGAAGAGCACGACGAAATGTTCCGCGTTCGCCCAGAACCCATGGACGCGGTTGCTCAATGTGAGCAGGGCAAATGCGGCACTTGCCGAAAATCCCACCCATCCGTTCACAAGGGTCTTCCCGATGAAGTAGACCAGGATGATCGAGGCTGTGTTGACGAGAAGCAGTCCGAAGTGAATCGCCTGAAGAGTCTGTCCGAAGATCGCAAGGACGATCGCGTAGGCAAAATAGATGCCGGGGAACTTCATGTTGTACGCTTCGGCGTAGGGGGGGACTCCCTCCAGGATCAGTTGCGCCATGGTGGCATACTCCCCCTCATCCCGCTCCAGGGGCACATCGAGGACACGCAACCGGATGGCGGCGGTGAAGACAATCACGCAAACGAGGAGGAGAAAAGGGGTGTCGGCGGCAAACGCCTTGAATGTCTTGGATGCTTCGCTCACCGGGAGTTCCTTGACCTCTCCTGTTCAGGCATGCTGAGGGACACGTGCCCGGGCTGTTGAAATACGGCCCGGGGTTTGCGTCCCAAAACTCTGCGGAAAAGGTACTGAAGAGCGGTCCAAACGGTTCCGATTCCGTACCGAAGGCTGCGTGCGAAATTGATGCTTGATGCTTCCGGGAAGTAGCGAACCGGCACCGGTATTTCTCCGAGACGAAATCCATGCTCGACGATCTGGAACAATACCTGGCTGTCGAAAACAAAATCATCGGAATTATTCTTGAAGTCGATTGTTTCCAGGACCTTGCGTGTGTAGGCGCGCATGCCGGTATGCCATTCCGAGAGGTTCTGGCCTGTCACGATATTCTCCAACAGCGTGAGGAATCTGTTGGCGAAGTACTTGTAGGGGGGCATCCCGCCGGCAAGGGCCTCTTTGCGCGTGCGAATGCGGGTCCCCAGCATGACATCGAAATAGTCGTTCTGGAGAAAATCGACGAAATGGGGAATGAGCCGGGGGTCGTACTGGTAATCCGGATGCAACATCACGACAATATCGGCCCCGCGCTGCAAGGCGAGGGTATAGCATGTTTTCTGGTTTCCCCCGTAACCCTTGTTCAGGTCATGTTGTTCAACGATCAAATTCAGCGAACGGCCTATGCGCACCGTTTGATCGTTGCTCGCGTCGTCCACCAAAATAATTTCGTCGACAATATCGGTAGGGATCTCCGATACAGTTTGTTTCAGGGTCTTTTCCGCCTGATACGCGGGTAAGACAACGATGACCTTGGGTTTGTTCGGCATAGGTCCACTATACAAGAAAGTTTCTTAAAAGGAAAAACCCCGGGCAAGAGATGAAGACTACCTTCAACGAGGCAACCCATTCAAAAAACACGCCAAAGGACGAAGGTTACCTTCCGCCAAGCTTATTCCCTGATGAAGGTAACCTTCAACTTATTTCTTGACAATCAGGATTGATTTATCTAAGTTGCGCTCCACTCAAAGCACCATAGGAAGCATGATCTTGGAGGAGAGTTCCGGGTAAAAATTTCCGCAGGAGAAATTATTTCCCCTCTTGAACATGCTTTTCTCGACCAAATACTCGATTTTTCTTCCAGTTCAGCTTGGTTTTCCCCCTATGTATCAATGGCATAAGACTTGAGCATGGTATTGTATTCAATTCATTGCTACTTAAGCCACACGGTTGTGAATAGTTTGATGATTATTCATAACCCCACATCATCACCAATCACACGGAGGTAGTTTATGGGTCAACAACAGTTGCTTCTCATCATCCTCGGCGTTATCATCGTCGGTATCGCCATTGCGGTGGGACTGAGCCTCTTTTCTGCACAGAGCATTCAATCCAATCGTGACGCTATCATCAACGACCTGAACAACCTTGCTGCTCAGGCCTACCAGCACCGCATTCGCCCTGCATCAATGGGGGGTGGAAACGGCGCTTATAATACCAGTACAGGTGGCACGGCATTTACGATTCCGTCGAAGATGTCGTCCAATGAAAATGCCACTTACGTACCGACGATTGATGATGCTGATAACGTCACCATCGTTGCAACCTCCGCTCAGGATGCGAGCAATACCGTCACCGCAACCATTGATTCAAATGGTAAGCTCGTTGGATGGGCCTACGCTGGTGCGTTCCAGTAAGTCGTTTTGCATGTTGTTCTTCAAAGACATCCCGCTTCGGCGGGATGTCTTTTTTATTCTTCGCCCGCTTCCTTCAACAATCTCCTCAGATATCCCTGTGTAAATGGTTGCATCCTCGTCTTGACACATTGTTTGAAAAGTTGTATTATCCA
>JACPUH010000032.1 GCA_016192345.1 Ignavibacteriales bacterium
AGAGAATGATCCATGGTGCAATGGGAAAAAACACGAAGCGCTCGTACACTCTTCCTGATGGTGGGCATCTTCCTCGCGCTGCCGGTGAGCAATGCGTTGTCGCAGATGGCGGTGGGGAAAGGGAAGTTTCTTGGAAATGTTTGGGGAACCTTCGGCACCCCTCCCTTACAGTACGATCAGTATTGGAACCAGATCACTCCGGAGAACGCTTCCAAATGGGGTTCGGTGGAGGGAACAAGGAACAGTTATAACTGGACCCGCCTCGATGAGATCTACACCTACGCTGTTGAAAAATACTACCCGTTTAAATTTCATACACTGATCTGGGGACAGCAAGCCCCTAACTGGCTGGCATCACTTGATTCTCTCAGCATTGCACAGGAGATTGAGGAATGGATCCGGCTCTCCGGCGAGCGATATATCAGCACATCGTTTGTCGATGTCGTGAATGAGCCGCTTCCCGGACACAACCCGCCGCCACCATCGGTGATCAATGCCCTCGGAGGGACCGGTGTGACCGGTTGGGATTGGGTCATTCGTTCGTTTGAGCTCGCCCGTCAGCATTGGGCGAAAGGGGTGAAGCTGCACCTCAACGACTACGGCATCATTAATAATACACAGGCAACACAGAATTATCTCACCATCATCAATCTCCTGAAAGCCCGGAACCTGATCGACGGCATCGGAGTGCAGGGGCATCGCTTCGAGCTGGAGAATGCGGATACGACGACGATCAAGAACAATTTGAATGCGCTCGCGGCCACGGGATTGCCGATCTATATTACAGAGTTGGACATCGCCCCGGCGAACCAACTCAACGATGCAACACAGCTTGCCGAATATCAACGCATCTTCCCAGTGCTCTGGCGCCATCCGGGAATTAAGGGGATAACCTTTTGGGGGTACATCCAGGGGCAGGTGTGGCAGCAAAACGCGTATCTGATCGCGATGACAGGAACCGAACGGCCTGCTATGCAATGGCTGAAGTCGTTCATGGCGGGCATTGTTTCCGACGTGTCCGATCATTCCGGCCAGCCGACGACGTTTGCCCTGTCTCAGAATTATCCAAATCCGTTTAACCCGACGACGCGGGTCGTTTATTCCATTCCGCGAACGGGACATGTGTCGCTCAAGGTGTACAATCTTCTCGGCATGACGGTGGCAACACTGTTTGAAGGCGTACAACAGCCCGGTTATTTTGAAGCGACCTTCAACGCGAGCGGACTACCCAGCGGGATCTATCTGTACCGTATGAGCGCCGGCAATTTTATGGAAACGAAGAAACTTGTTTTGTTGAAATGATGGTGTTGCAGGGCGGTGGGGTATTTTGGCAAATCGAATTGGCTTACCAGATTCTTCACGTGCAATCCTTCTTCCAGGATGAGGCTCCCATGAAATTCTTCTATCAACTCTTCCTCATCACTGCCATCATCTCTTCTTCAACCCTTTCCCAGGAATCGCGCGGGGTTCTCCTCGACCCGCTCGATCTGAAACAGGTACGATTGACCGGCGGTTTCTGGCTTGAGAGAATCGAAACCAACCGAACCGTTACTCTTCCACATATTTTGCAGAAATGTTATGAGACCGGTCGTGTGGACAACCTCAAGATCGCTGCGGGATTAAAGGAGGGGGAGTACTGCACCGTCTACGCATTTGATGATTCAGATGTCTTTAAGTCCATCGAGGCGGTTTGCCTTTCGTTGATGACATACCCGGACAAGGAGCTTGAGAGCCGGATTGACAGTCTCATCTACATTATAGCCCTGGCGCAGGAAGAGGACGGATATCTTTATTCCCCACGGAAAGCCCCATCCCAACGGATCAAAGGAACCATCGGTCCAGAGCGTTGGTCGAATTTGCACTGGAGCCACGAATTATATACTCTGGGCCACCTGTACGAGGCAGCGGTAGCACACCACAAGGCGACGGGAAAACGAACGTTGCTGGACGTGGCGTTGAAGAGCGCCGGTCTCGTCCTTCGGACATTCGGTCCCACTGGCCTGCAAATTCCCCCCGGACATCAGGAGATCGAACTTGGTTTGATCAAGCTGTACCAAGTGACCGGAGAGAAACGATATCTGGATCAGGCACAATACTTTCTCGGTCTTCGGGGAAGGGGAAAAGAGCTTACAGGAAGGGATTCCTGGGGTGAATATGCACAGGATCATAAGCCGGTCCTTGAACAGACTGAGGCAGTCGGCCATGCTGTCCGGGCCGCATACATGTACACAGCCATGGCGGAACTTGCGGCTTTCACAAGAGACCAACGGTATGAACGGGCCGTCGATGCCCTTTGGAGCAACGTCAACGGACGCAAATTGTACCTGACGGGGGGAATCGGCGCAACAGGCCACGGCGAGGCGTTGGGGGGTGAGTACGATTTGCCGAACGCGAGTGCCTATAACGAGACCTGTTCGTCCATTGCCCTGATGATGTGGAATTTCAGCATGTACCGGCTGCATGGAGATGGAAAGTACCTTGATGCCATGGAACGGACTTTGTACAATGCGTTTCTCTCCGGCGTCGGCATGGATGGCAAATCGTTTTTTTATCCTAATCCCCTCCAGTCATTCGGGACCCACGTCAGAACACCCTGGTTCACCTGCGCGTGCTGTCCTCCCAACGTCGCCCGGTTTCTCGCTTCCCTTCCCTCGAAAATCTACTCTACCGATGGGACCAACCTTTCAGTCAATCTTTTCATGTCGAGCGAAGCGCGGGTGATGGTTGGCGGAAGGCCGGTTGGTATTCGACAGGAAACGGAGTATCCGTGGCAGGGGATGGTTCGCTTGATCGTTCAACCGGAAACCTCCGGCAGCCAATTCACCCTCCGTATTAGAATTCCAGGATGGTCCGTCGGAAAACCGGTCGATGGGGATCTCTATCAATTCACCGGACAAGGTGGGACAGCGGAGAGGGCCGTCGCCCGCGTCAATGGCAAAGCGGTGGTGGGGACGGTGGAGCATGGATTTCTGGCGATTCCGGGTCGGTGGAACCAAGGCGACCAGATTGAATTGGACTTTCCCATGACCATTCACCGGGTACAAGCGGATGCAAGAGTTGAGGCTGACCGGGGGAGGGTGGCGTTGCAGCGAGGACCGATCGTCTATAGCATCGAGTGGCCCGACATCACGCATCATTCCGTCCGGAACCTTCTGCTCCCCGATGACGCGCGATTATCGGCAATCATGGAAAAGGACCTTCTTCATGGAGTGATGACTATCCGGGGGAGCGGGGTTGGATTTGCAATAGATCAGAAAGGGAGCCTTCAACATGAGTCGCTGGATTTTTCCGCAATACCGTACTATGCCTGGGCCCACCGCGGCGTGGGGGAGATGAGTGTGTGGCTTGCACGCGAGGAACACGCCGTTTCCCCACTGCACGCGCCGACCATCGCTTCTCAAAGTACCGTCACAGTTTCCTCCGGAAGAAATCACCAGGCCATCAACGACCAGATTGAGCCGAAGAGTTCGTCGGATGAATCGGTCCCCTTCTTTCATTGGTGGCCGAAGAAAGGGACGACAGAATGGGTTCAGCTCGATTTCCCGAACCCGGCGGAACTGTCTGCAATTGAAGTCTATTGGTTCGACGACACCGGTTCCGGCGAGTGCAGGGTCCCGCGGTCATGGAAAGTCTTGTATAAGGTTGGTGATTTCTGGGTCCCGGTCTATAGTACCGATCCCTGGGGTGTGGCAAAGGACCGCTACAACAGGGTGACGTTCGAGACCGTGAAGACTTCGTCACTCAAAGTGGAGATTCAATCACAAACAGATTTTGCGGTGGGTATCCACGAAATCAAGTTACAATAGTGCGGGAGAGCAACCGAAGGGCAAGGTCACCTGTTCAATCTCACAATTCGGGAAACGGCATGAAAACCCTGATCTCCACTCTTTCGTTGACGCTTTTTTGTTCGATCCTTTCAGCTCAGCCTTCCGGCGGGCCGTATGGACCGATCCGGCAAACCTACAAGGTGCCTTCGAATGCGGGAAAGGTCTACTACGTTGCGGTTGACGGAAAGGAGACGCAATCGGGTGAAACGCTCGCTCAACCGACGACCATCGAAGCTGCCATCACCAAGGTGCGGACCGGCGACGTCATCGTGCTGCGCGGGGGCACTTATCGGACCGGCAACCTGGTGCTGAACCAAGGAGTCACCATCCAGCCCCACGCGGCCGAACAACCCGTGCTGAAAGGAACACAAGTTGCGACTGAATGGCAGGATTTGGGGAATGGGCTGTGGACGACACACTGGACGAAGTTGTTTCCCACCAAACCGGCCGATTGGTGGCGGCGACACAGGGAAGGAAAGAAAACTCCCCTCCATCGCTTCAACAACGACATGGTTTTTGTGGATGGAAGATTTCTGCAATCAGCGGGATGGGAGGGGGAGGTTGATGAAAACTCGTACCACATCGACTATGAAACGGGAACGGTCTATATCGGTGTCAACCCGACCAACCGTCTGGTCGAAATCACCGCCTATGATGTCGCCATCCTGAGAACGACGCAGGATGTGCACGGGAGAAAGTCGGACCGGAAGGGATACACACTCCGGGGGATCACGTTCACCCAGTATGCGTACCGCGCTCTGGAGATTGAGGGAACCGAGCCGGAGGGAATCTCTCACGAGTCACAGCACGGGAAGGAGGTCGTCGGGACGACGATCGAGCATTGCACGATCTCGTTCTGTTCCCGCGTGGCAGGGTATCTGCGCGGAGACCGGATGACGATCCGCCATTGCCGGATCAGCGACACCAGCACGGAAGGGATCTACGTGATCGCTTCGAATGATGTGCTGCTGGAGCGCAACATCTTTACCCGCAACAATATCGAGAACATCACCGGCTATTATCCTGCCGCGGTCAAGATTTTCAATCAATCGTACCGTGTGACATGCAACGACAACCTCGTGACCGACCTTCCGAATTCCAACGGTATCTGGTACGACGTCGGAAACGTGGATGGAGTGTTCACCAACAACTGGATCGAAGGAGTGGGGAAAGTCGGAACCACGTTCCCAACCGACCAACTCTGGCCGAGCGACAACGGATTCTTCTTTGAGATCTCGAAAGGGGCGATCTGTGCTGGCAACGTGTTCGTCAACAATGATCATGGTGTGATGATTCTCAACAGCTCCGATGTTCAGATGTATAACAACACCTTCGTCAACAGCCTGGCATGCATCGGACGAAATTCCCGAACCGCCGTCGGGGATCATTTCGGCTGGCACCCGAGTACGGGTCCGGACGTCGATAAGCGCGATGGGCATGTCTTCATCAATAACCTCCTGACGGGAGATGAAGGCTTCAACCGATCGCTCCTCTTTGTCTGGCAGCAATCTTCTCTGTGTCAGCAGCTGACACAGCCACAACTGAAGCAGCTCGATTACAATGTGTATATCCGCGGCAAAGAGAAACCAACCTATCCGCTGATCCTTTGGGGCCCGGCTCCCGATGACGATTGTCAGGCCGAATACAATACATTGAACGATCTTCGTACCCACCACCCGGGATTTTCCGCACATAGTGTGTACCGGGCCGGTTACGACGGTCCGCTCTTCAAAGGGAAGGAATTGGGAAATTTCCAGACCGTCCCCTCATTTCCCGATGCGAGATCCGGAGTCACCCTTCCCCCGGCAATCCACAAGGTGCTGGGCCGACCTGCGGCGGAAAAGGGGTACGTCGGGGCTTATCCATCAAACGGAAAATGAGCGACCGTACATTATGAGGAAACAATTTTCCTTCCCGATTATCCTGACGCTGTTCTGGTTCTCTCATGCGGGCTCGATGGCTCCAACCCCTGCGAAGGAGTGGACCGACCTGTGGCTCGACTATCGACTTGTTTCGAATCAGCCATTGTTACAGGAATACCGTTACAATCTGAAGGTGTTGGTCGTGTCCAGCCATTCAGAGACGATGGAGCTTGCAGGAGCGGAATTGCGTCGGGGACTTCGACTTCTGCTGGGGCGGGAGGTGTCGGAGGGGACCGATTTCGAAGCCGCGAACTCTCTCGTCATCGGAGCGAGAGGGGCACTTCCACAGAGTATCCTTGCAGAGGTTCAGCAGGAATTAAACGCGGCGGGTCAGGAAGGGTACGTCGTGAAAACACGGGCAACCCCGCGGGGGAAGTCGATTCTTATTGTTGCCAACCATGATGTCGGGGTGCTTCGTGGTGCGTTTCATTTTCTGCGCCTGCTTCAAACGCAGCAAGCAATCCGTGCTCTCGCCATTGTTTCCCACCCACGAATTCAGTATCGTTTGCTCAATCATTGGGACAATCTGGACCGCTCGGTGGAGCGGGGATATGCGGGAAAGTCGCTCTGGAAATGGGAGGAACTCCCCGGCACAATCGATCCCCGGTATCACGACTACGCCCGGGCAAACGCGTCGCTCGGTATCAACGGCGTTGTACTCAACAACGTCAATGCCAACCCGGACATTCTGAAACCAGAGTATCTCAAGAAGGTCGCAGCGCTCGCAGATATTTTCCGCCCATACGGTATTCGAATATTCCTCTCCGCGAACTTTTCTTCTCCGATCTCGGAGAAGTTCGAATTTGAGGCACGACGAAGGGGAGGGATCGGTGATCTGAGCACGTCCGATCCCCTCGACCTGCATGTCCGTTCATGGTGGAAGAACACAGTGGGCGAAATCTACCAGCTCATCCCCGATTTCGGCGGGTTCCTGGTGAAGGCGAGTTCCGAGGGCATGCCCGGCCCAAACGACTACGGCAGAACCCACGCCGAGGGGGCCAACATGCTGGCCGAAGTGCTTGAGCCGTACGGCGGCATCGTCATGTGGCGGTCGTTTGTGTACGATGCTGACGTTGATCCCGACCGGACAAAGCGCGCCTACAAAGAATTCGTTCCGCTGGACGGCAAGTTCCATTCGAACGTCTTCGTGCAACCGAAGAACGGCCCGCTCGATTTCCAGCCGCGGGAACCGGTGAACCCACTTTTTGGAGCCATGCCGAAGACACCGCTGATGCTCGAACTGCAACTCACCCAGGAATACCTCGGTCACTCGACGCATCTCGTCTATCTCGCGCCCATGTGGAAAGAGTACCTTGAATTCGACACGCACGCCAACGGTGCGGGCTCCACGCTTGCTTCCATCGTTGACGGTTCCGTCCACGGTTACCCGATGACGGGTATCGCGGGCGTGGCCAACACCGGCGATGATCGAAACTGGACCGGCCATTTCTTCGCTCAGGCAAACTGGTACGCGTTCGGACGGCTTGCGTGGGACCACACGCTTTCTTCCGAGGAGATTGCAGATGAATGGATCGGGATGTCGCTGGGAAACGACACCACAGTTCTCTCAACAGTGCGCAAAATGATGATGGGATCGTGGGAAGCGTGCGTGAAGTACATGACGCCGCTCGGTTTGCACCACATCATGCAGGAGCATTTCCATTATGGACCGGAGCCAAGTCTGGACAAAGGAAGAGAAGATTGGACGTCGGTCTACTATCACCGAGCCGGCACAACCGGCATCGGGTATAATCGCAACTCAAGCGGTAGCAACGCTGTGAGTCAGTATTTCTCCCCCGTGAGAGAACGGTTCGACGATCTCACTTCATGCCCGGAAGAGTATCTGCTTTGGTTCCATCACGTCCCATGGGACTACCGGACGAAATCCGGACGTACGGTATGGGATGAACTGTGTCATCGCTATCACGCCGGAGTGAAGTACGTTGCCCACATGCAAGAGAACTGGCGCTCGCTTCAGCCGCGAGTCGATCCAGTGGTCTTTGAACTTGTGGGCGAAAAGTTGGCGCAACACTATCGCGATGCCGGGATTTGGAGAGACACCTGCCTCACGTACTTTCAACGCTTGAGCGGAAAACCGATTGTGGGTGACGACTGAGATGGTGCACCATGGAGTTGTGTTCATGAGAGAACTCAGACTTGCCGCGTTGTCGGTACTCTTTTGCTTCCACAGTGTCACTGCGGAGCCGAGAGATTCGCTTCGGCTGAACGAGCTGGAGTATTTCGAAGCTCGGGGACTCAACGTCCTTGTGTTCAGCAATTGGTACAACGATCTCTTCAGCGATTCCAAAATCAGCGGAGTCGAACTCATTCACCACGAAGTGCGAACGGCCACGAATGGAGACGTCCGGATCGATCCCACGCCGGAGCAATGGGATCCGATTCCGCAATTTGTCGAACGAAGAATCGACAAAAACGCCGGTAGCATCGAGGCATTTCTGAAGTATCCTGCATACGATTTCGAATACTCCGTCAGGGTTGTCGCGGAGAATGATGGTGTGCTTCTCACCGTTCATCTTGAGAAACCACTCCCGAAAACGCTCGCCGGGAAAGCCGGATTCAACCTTGAATTCCTTCCATCGGCCTATTTCCGGAAGGCGTACCTCATGGACGGACGAAGCGGATTCTTCCCCCTTTACCCGGGGGGGCCGATGAAGCGGGAGGAATCCGGAATAGTAAATCCGGTTCCCGTCGCGTCTGGTACAACGCTTGTTCTTGCCCCGGAAGATCCTTTCCGGCGCGTTACCATCAGATCGAATTCCGGCGACCTCATGCTGTTTGACGGACGAAACAAGGCACAAAACGGCTGGTTTGTGGTCCGATCGCTCATTCCGTCCGGGAAATCCGGCACGGTCGTCGAATGGTTCCTCGCGGCCAACACCGTTTCAGGGTGGACGCGGCCCCCCATGATCGCACATTCACAGGTCGGCTATCATCCCGACTGGAAGAAGGTCGCCGTCATCGAGCTCGACAAACGCGATCGTCCTCTTTCTCACGCTCGCCTGCTGAAGGTGAACACCGGGGGTGAACTCAAAGAAGTGTACACGTCGGATGTGCGTGTGTGGGGAACATATCTTCGCTCTGTCTATGCTCTGTTCGACTTTACGGCCGTGAAGGAAAAAGGCATCTATGTCATCGAATACGGCGATCAGCGAACGAACGCCATCAGGGTTGACACCGACATGTACAAGACCGCATGGCAGCCCACTCTTGATGTGTTCTTTCCCGTTCAGATGGACCACATGTTCGTGAACGAGGCATACCGCGTCTGGCATGGAGCGTCCCACCTTGACGATGCATTGCAGGCGCCGGTCAACCACGAGCATTTCGACCTGTATGCGCAGGGCCCGACGACTGATACGCAATTCAAGCCGGGCGAACATATACCGGGATTAAATGTCGGCGGATGGTTTGACGCGGGCGACTATGATATCCGGACGCAGTCGCAGTACGCAACCGTCCAGCACATGGTCCGGACCTGGGAAGCGTTTCGCCCCGAAAGAGACAATACGTTCATCGATCAGCGCACGCGGTATGTGGAACTTCACCATCCCGACGGAAAACCGGACCTCCTTCAGCAGATAGAGCACGGAACGTTTCAGCTCGTTGCACAGCACCGCGCGGTCGGTCACGCCATTCACGGCATCGTCGAGGCCCATCTTTCTCAATACACACATCTCGGTGACGCAGTCACCAAGACTGACAATCTGATCTTCAATCCGAACCTCGACAGTCTCGAGTCCGATGGATTCACAAGCGGGACGTTCGACGACCGGTGGGCATTCACGAGCAAGTCGAGCGCGTTAAACTTCGGATCTGCGGCGGCGATGGCGGCCGCGAGCCGTGCGCTCCGTGGATTCAACGACACACTGGCAGTGGAGTGTCTCTCGATCGCAACGAGGGTCTGGGATGAAGAGCACGGCCGTCAGCCGCATCTCTTTCGTCATGGCAACACGACCGGCGGTCCCCTTGAAGACGAAGAACTGACCGCCGCGGTTGAGCTTCTGATTTCCACGAAAGGAAGCCAATACGCGAGAAGGATTGAAGAGTTGATGCCTCATATCGAGCGGAACTTCGACCGGACGGCCGCCCAAGCGGTGCGCGCCATCCCGTTCATGAGCCGGCAGTACGCACGGAAGTTGGAACCTCTCGTCAGAGAGTACAAGAAACGGCTGGATGGACTCTCTCATGAGAACCCTTTCGGTGTTCCAATCTCAACGGGTGGTTGGGGCGGAAACGGCTGGGTTGTTGCGATGGCCAACACGAGTTATCTGCTGCACAAGGCGTTTCCGAAGATCATCGAACCGGAATACACCCTGAGAGGGTTGGAGTACCTTCACGGCTGTCATCCTGCTTCCGCTGTTTCGTTTGTTTCGGGTGTGGGAGCCGATTCAAAGACGGTCGCCTACGGCTCGAACCGGGCCGATTATTCCTTCATTGCAGGCGGGGTCGTTCCGGGCATTCTCATCATCAAGCCGGATTTTCCGGAGAACAAGGAAGACTGGCCGTTCCTGTGGGGTGAGAACGAATACGTCATCGGAATTGCCGCTGCCTATCTGTTTCTTATTCACGCGGCCGATGACTTGTTGAATGCCACGCCGCAAGGTGACTCTCGATGAATGACGCGGCAAGCGATCAATACAAGAGGAGAAAAACCATGAATCCATGGATTCCTAGCGCTGCTTTTTCCGTGGCGGTTATGATCTCAGGTTTCGGACCGCAAACGGAAAAAGCCGATCAACCAATATTGAAAGATGCTTTCGGAACTCATTTTCTCATCGGCGGCGCTCTGAACGATGATGTTGTGGCTGGAAAGGATCCCGATGCAGCCCTTCTCGTTCAAAACCAGTTCAATACCATAACACCGGAAAATGTGATGAAGTGGGCGCTGATCCATCCCGAGCCGGCCCGGTACGATTTCGACGCGTCGGACCGCCTTGTGGCGTTCGGGCGGAAGAATACCATGGTTGTCATCGGCCATACACTGGTGTGGCACAATCAGACTCCGGGGTGGGTGTTTGAGGACGGTAACGGCAAGCCACTGGATCGCGAGACGCTGCTGGAAAGAATGCGGGACCATATTCACACCATCGTCGGTCGATACAAAGGGACCGTGCAAGGCTGGGATGTGGTGAATGAAGCGCTGGATGAGGACGGCTCGCTGCGTCAAGCCCCCTGGATGAAGATCATCGGCGAAGACTATATCGCTAGGGCATTTCAGTTCGCGCACGAAGCCGACCCGGAAGCCGAATTATACTACAATGACTTTTCGCTGGAGAACGAACCGAAGCGTAACGGCGCCTTGGCCCTGGTCAGGAAACTCCAGTCTCAAAAGATTCGGATCACCGGTGTGGGGTTACAGGGGCACTACAAAATGGATTGGCCCTCGCCGATGCAGGTGCAGACGACCATCGAGGCGTTTGCAGGGTTGGGCATGAAGGTGATGATCACCGAACTCGACATGGATGTTTTGCCCGATCCCACAGGGCACCAGGGTGCCGACCTTTCCATCCGGGCGGAGAGGCGCGAGGAACTTGACCCGTACACCGGAGAATTGCCGGACTCGCTTCAGTTCGCGCTTGCGGAGCGCTATGCCGAATTGTTTCGTGTGTTTGTCGGTCAATCCGATAAACTCTCGCGTGTCACTTTCTGGGGCGTGTATGACAAGACGAGCTGGCTGAACAACTGGCCGGTCCGTGGGCGGACAAACCATCCGCTGCTTTTTGATCGGAACTACCGGCCCAAACCGGCATTTCTTGCGGTGATAAAGACGGGCACCAGAGAGAAATAGAGATCATCATTCATTTCCATCCATGAGATAAGAATTTCGAGGTCGATCCAGCATGAGCCGCGTTCTCCTCTCTGTCGTTCTTGCATTCGCCGTCTGTGTACCTTCCCTTTCCGCGACGGCACGAAGCACAGGGAACTACATCTCCTTCCGGATGGAAAAGGGGGCATTCCCGCTCTCATCCGGGGGAACATCTACGCCGCTCCACGTGGGCCCGAATGACTACCCCGGAATTCTGCGTGTCGCAAAACATCTTCAGGCCGACATTGCACGCGTGACGAATGCGAAGCCCGCGCTTTCCACGGACGAAATTCCCGCAGCGGTGGCAGTAGTGCTGTTAGGGACGAGCGGGAGGAGTCCCATAATCGACCAATTGGTGCGGGAGAGGAAGTTGGACGTGTCGGACATCGCCGGGAAGTGGGAAACGTTTCTCCTGCAGGTGGTTGAGAAACCTCTTCCAAATGTTGACCGTGCGTTGGTCATCGCTGGAAGCGACAAGAGGGGGACGATCTTCGGTATGTATGATCTTGCCTCAAAGATCGGCGTCTCGCCGTGGCACTACTGGGCCGATGTCCCGGTGCCGCTGCGCCCGGATGTCTACGTACTGCCCGGGCGGCACACGGAGGGAGAGCCAAAGGTAAAATACCGGGGCATCTTTATCAACGATGAAAACCCGGCGCTCTTTGGATGGGTCAACAAAACGTTCGGTGGATTCAACCATCGTTTTTATGAAACGGTGTTCGATCTGATCCTAAGGATGAAAGGAAACTTTCTTTGGCCTGCCATGTGGGGCAAGGCGTTTTACGACGATGATCCGGTCAATCCGCAACTGGCTGACGAGTATGGCATCGTGATCGGCACATCACACCACGAGCCGATGATGCGGGCGCATGTAGAGTGGGAACGGTATGGCAAAGGTCCCTGGAACTATGCAAAAAATGAAAGCATGCTGAAAGAATTTTGGAGGGAAGGGATCAGGAGGATGGGGTCCCGTGAAGGCATCGTGACCCTCGCCATGCGTGGGGATGGTGACGAACCCATGAGCGCGGAAGCGGATATTGCGCTGCTGGAACGGATCGTCAAGGATCAACGGCAGGTCCTTGCGGAGGTAACGGGGAAGGACGTGAGAACGGTCCCGCAGGTCTGGGCGCTCTATAAAGAGGTGCAGGACTATTACGATAAGGGCATGCGAACACCGGACGACGTCACGTTGCTCTTGTGCGACGACAACTGGGGAAACATACGCCGTCTTCCCAAACTGACCGACCCGCCGCACCCCGGGGGCTACGGAATCTATTACCACTTTGACTTTGTCGGCGGGCCGAGAAACTATAAATGGCTGAACACAACCCAGATTGAACGCGTCTGGGAACAGATGCATCTCGCATACAGCTATGGAGCAGATCGGATTTGGATCGTGAACGTTGGGGACATCAAGCCCATGGAGTTTCCGACGGAGTTCTTTCTGGACTACGCCTGGAATCCTGAGCAATGGCCCCTGGAGCGGCTGCCGGACTATTCACGACTCTGGGCAGAGCGCCAATTCGGGGCCGAGTATGCCCTGGAAATTGCCGCGATCCTCGACGCTTATACAAAATATAACTCCCGCCGGAAACCGGAGATGCTCTCACCACAGACATACAGTCTGTTCCATTACCGTGAGGCGAAAACGGTCATCGATGATTATGACTCATTGGTCGTGAGAGCCCAACGAATCTCCAGTGCCCTTGCTCCAGAGTACCGGGATGCGTTCTTTCAACTCGTTCTCCATCCCGTTCTGGCTTCCTCCAATCTTCACGCATTGTACCATGCGGTGGCAAAGAACAGGCTCTATGCAGAACAGGGTCGTGCCTCGACCAACAGTCAGGCTGAACAGGCGCGGTCTCTGTACCTGAAGGATTCGTTGATTTCCCTTTCCTACAATAAGATCATCGCCAACGGCAAATGGGTGCACATGATGGATCAAACACACATCGGGTACACCTCATGGCAGCAGCCGGATGCTGACATCATGCCGGATGTCAGGGAAATCAACCTGCCGGCGGCCGCGGGCATGGGGGTTATGATCGAAGGATCGGAACGCTGGTGGCCTCTCGAGAAGGGGGATGCCGTTCTACCGGAATTCGATCCGTACCATCGTCAGATGTACTATCTCGAGATCTTCAACCGCGGGCGAGCGTCGTTCGAATATGCCGCTGAACCTGCCGAGCCGTGGGTCCGGATCGACCGCAAGTACGGCACGGTGGAAACGGAGTCTCGTCTCAGCGTGGAGATCGATTGGGAAAAAGCTCCGGCCGGTCGGCATCGCATTCCCATCACCATTACCGGTCCGGGAAACACCCGTGTCGTGGTCTACGCCGTCGTCCACAATCCTGCAACTCCAAAGCCGGATCAGGTGCGCGGATTTGTTGAGAGCAACGGCTCTATCTCCATGGAAGCCATGAATTTCACGCGGGCGGTGAATTCAGAATACGCGGCGTGGAAACGAATACCGAATCTTGGTCGTAGCGGCTCGGCGATGACACCGTTTCCGGTCACGGCCCCCTCTCAACTTCCCGTCGCGCATGGGGGCACTCCCCACCTGGAGTATCGCATACATCTCTTCACTTCTGGTGAGGTCAAAGTCCATGCCCTTCTCTCTCCCACGCAGAATTTTCAAAATTCCGATGGACTGCGGTACGCCATCTCTGTCGACGGGGAAGCACCACAGATCATCAATATTCACGAAGGGGAAACAGTCCCTGATTGGCGCTATCCACAGTGGTGGAACCAGGCCGTGAGCAACAACATTCGGATCAAGACCTCACGGCACTCTATCGACAAACCCGGAGAGCATGTTCTGAAGGTGTGGATGGTTGATCCCGGTGTCGTTTTGCAGAAACTCGTCCTGGAAACGTCGGGCATGAAGCCGAGCTATCTTGGTCCGCCCGAGAGCTACCGGGGTGTTAAGGAAAGAGGCAATTCCTCGCAATGAAACGCCCGCTCATGATCGTGGTTGTGATGCTTCTTTGTCTCACGGTCCTCTCATGCAACAAGACAGAGGAGAGCTTCACCAACCCCATCCTTGCCGGTTTCTACCCCGACCCGAGCATCTGCAGGGTTGGGGGGGATTACTATCTTGTCGTTTCTTCGTTTGCGTATTTCCCCGGCATCCCTGTTTTTCACAGTACCGACCTCGTGAACTGGAAACAGATCGGCGCGGTCCTTGACCGCCCTGAGCAAATGGATGCAAGGGGACTCGGAGTCTCGCGCGGAATCTTCGCCCCGTCCATACGATACCATAACGGACTGTTCTACGTCACGTGCACGCTTGTCGATAAGGGGGGGAATTTCGTTGCCACGGCCACGAACCCGGCGGGCCCATGGTCCAGCCCGGTCTGGATTCCGGAAATCAATGGCATCGATCCGTCTCCCTATTTCGATGACGATGGCAAAGCCTATATCATCTACAACAGTATTCCCCCAGACGATAAGCCGCTGTATGATGGACACCGGACGATTCGAATGTACGAATTCGATATCAAGACCATGAAAGTGGTCGGCGAAGAGCGGCTCATTGTCAACGGTGGCGTCGACCTTAGCAAGAAGCCGATTTGGATCGAGGCGCCGCATATTTTCAAGAAGGATGGATACTATTATCTTATCTGTGCCGAGGGGGGAACAGCCGACCAGCACTCGGAGGTTGTGTTCAGGAGCAACGATGTGTGGGGACCGTATGATCCGTATGAAAAAAATCCTATTTTGACTCAGCGCCATTTGGACATCGGCCGGAAATTCCCTGTGACCACCGCCGGCCATGCGGATTTCGTCGAAACGGAATCGGGTGAGTGGTGGGCGGTGTTCCTCGGATGCCGGCCGTACGAACTGGTCACCGCCTGGGGGGAGGAATATTTCAACACGGGACGCGAGACATTTCTGGCCCCGGTCCGATGGATGGACGGGTGGCCTGTGATCAATCCGGATTCCGGGGCAGTTCAGTACCGGTATCCCTTGCCGGTGAAGGCGGCAAGCAGGAAGTCGAAAATACCCTTAAGCGGCAATTTCACTTACCGCGACGAGTTCACCGCGGAGAAACTGAGCCCCAACTGGATTTTCTTGCGCACTCCGCACGAACCGTGGCACAGTCTCTCCGAACGCAAGGGGTCGCTGGCAATACGGCTGCGGCCGGAGACGGCTGCAGGGGACGGAAATCCCAGTTTTGTTGGTCACCGTCAGCAACACCTGCGCGGGTCGATGAGTGTCGCTCTTGATGTCACGCCGGCCGCCGAGCATGAGAAGGCGGGGTTGCTGGTATTCCAGAATGAAAAGCACTTCTATTTCTTGTGCAAGTCTCTCGAGGGGGAGACCCCGGTGGTGCAACTCTATCGTTCTCCCGGGAATGGAAGCGACAACAATCAGATGGAATTGATCGCATCCCGAACCCTCTCGACCGTAAACGGACATCTCTCTTTGAAGGTCGAAGCCCTCGGGGCGGTCTACGCATTCTCATTTGGCGAGCGCCCCGGGGAGTGGAACCTGCTCCAGGACAACGTTGATGCCAGATTCCTGAGTACGAGAGTTGCGGGCGGGTTCGTCGGTTGCGTCATCGCCCTGTATGGAACCTCCGCCGGCAACCCCTCTCACACAACGGCGTACTTCGATTGGTTTGAATATGGTGGTGATGATGAAATGTATCGATAGAAGGAGAAAAGAGATTATTCACCGAAGGAGGAATGGATGAAACCGGAGCAATGGGAGACATTTAAAAAAGCGGCCCGGCTCGAGAAACTCGACAAGGTTCCGATGGCGTTGATCATCGACAGTCCATGGATCCCGGGATACCTCGGGCTGAACCATATGGACTATTTTCTCGACCCCGAGCTCTGGTTCCGGTCCAACCTGAAAATTCACCAGGAGTATCCCGACATTATCTTCGTCCCTTCCTGGTGGATGGAATACGGCATGGCGGCAGAGCCATCAGTGTTGGGCGCGAAGATCAAATTCTGGCAGAATAACACGCCCAGCGAGTACCATACGCTGTACCGGCTCGAGGATATCGACAACTTCCCTGAGTACGATGTCGAAGCCGATGCCTTTATGGGCATGACTCTGCACCGGATTCGGATGCACCGGCAACGGATCCTGGATACGGGCGAGATTCTTCCCCTGGTGACGTCACGCGGTCCGCTCTGCACCGCGGGATTCGTCCGCGGGACGACGGATTTTATGATCGACCTGGTCGAGAATCCGGAAGGGGCTCACAAGCTGATCGACCGCTGCACGAACCTGGTTATTGACTGGCTGAAGGCGCAGCAGAAAGCCATGGGTGATACGGTCGAGGGGATCTTCATTCTTGATGATATCGTCGGATTCATCAATGAAGGGCATTACAAAGAATTTGCTCATCCTTATCTCACGAAAATCTGTGACGCCTTCCCCAAAGACTGGGTGAAGATTTATCACAATGATGCTGAGATTGCGGCGTGCCTGGATTATTTGCCGGACTGTGGGTTCAACGTCCTCAATTGGGGAAAACAGACTGATATCGCAGAAGTGAAGTCGCGGGTCGGCAAGCGGATGTGCCTGATGGGCAACGTGAATCCGCTGGAAATCGGTGTGCGGGGGACGCCCGAGGAGGTCCGTCAAGCGACCCTGGAGGTTCTGGATAAGAGTGGGGGAGAGGGGATTATCCTTTCCGTCGGCGGGGGGACCAGCCCCGGCATGCCACGGCAGAACATCGTGGCCATGCAGAAGGCGCTGGAGGAGTTCAACACCAAACGCGTTACCAACTAAAGGAATGCTCCATGGCAGATTATGCACTGATGAATCAATGTTTGTACGAGGGCAAAGCAAAGGAAGTCGAACAAATGACGAAGGACGCCCTGGCCGAGGGGAGAAGCGTGCAGGAGGTCCTGACCGAGGGATTGATTGCCGGGATGAGCGTTGTCGGGCAGGACTTCAAGCATAACATTCTCTATGTGCCCGAGGTTCTCATCGCCGCACGGGCGATGAAAGCCGGGATGGCCGTACTCAAGCCCTTGTTAAGCGCGAAGGACTCCGTCGTGAAGTCTGCGGGTGTGGTTGTGATGGGAACCGTGCGTGGGGATCTCCATGACATCGGCAAGAATCTCGTTTGCATGATGGCCGAGGGGGCCGGGTTCGAGATCCATGATATAGGCGTGGATCAGTCCATTGAGAAATTTCTGGCCGCGGCGGAACAGTTCAAACCGGATATTATCGGCATGAGCGCCCTCCTCACGACGACGATGACGTATATGAAGGTTGTGATCGATGGGTTCGAAGAGAAAGGGTTGGGCAACATCAAGATGGCGATCGGCGGCGCACCGATCAGCCAAATGTACGCGGATGAAATCGGCGCCGACGGGTACGGAGCCGACGCCTCCAACGCGGTCGACCTTTTCCTCCGGCTCGTCGGGAAAAAATAACTGAACACAGGAGGCGCTCAATCGTATGGCGACATATCAAATCCTCATGTGGAGGGACATCCCTTCCCAGGTCAAGGTGTGGGATGACTTTGAAGAGATGAACCTGGATCTGGGCCCGCGCTTCATCGCCAGGATCGATCAGGCTGCCCAGACAGAGGGGTTGACCGGGACCGACGAATACCTGAGCCAATGGGCATGGAGTGAAGAGCAGGAGCGGGAGGGGACCGCCGGAGAAGTGGCTCAGGCTCTTGTGAAAGAACTGGAAGAGCGGTTTCTGTGACCAACGCCCCGGATGCTTCCGTGAAAACGCTTTTTCATGACGTTGCCCGCGAGCGGCGGCTGGTATGCGATGGGGCGATGGGGACCCAGCTCATGCTTGCAGGCCTTGAGCCGGGCGGCTGCGGCGAGTATTGGAATATCGATAAACCGGAACGCGTCCTCGCCATCCAACAGCGGTACGTCGAGGCCGGTGCCGATTGTCTCATTACCAATACGTTCGGCGCCAGCCGGACCATGCTGGACCGGCACGGCCACGGGGACGAGATGCAGACCATCAACCAGGCCGGTGTCCGGATTGCCCGGGGCGCCTTCGGGAAAAGGGAAGGATACGTTCTGGGCGGCGTAGGCCCGCTAGGGGCAATCCTGGAGCCTTATGGGGATTTCCCTGTTGCAGACGCGAGAGCGGCATATAAAGCACAGTCCCTGGCTCTCATGGAAGCCGGTGCAGACGCCATCATCATTGAAACGCAGACTTCCCTGGAAGAAATGGGTCTCGCGATCGAGGCGGCAAAGGCCGCCGGGGCGCCTTGCATTATCGCATCGATGGCATATGATCTTTCCGCTGACGGGACTTTCTTTGTTACCATGATGGGCGTTCTTCCTGCACGAGCGGCGGAGTTCATTGAAAAGAAGGGGGCTCACGTTGTGGCCCTGAATTGTGGAGCCGGAATCGATATGGCTGGGGCCACAAAGGTCATTCAATCGTATCGCGGGCACTGTGGGCTCCTTACGATGGCGCAACCCAATGCAGGACTTCCCGTGCTTGAAGGGGGAAGAGCGGTGTACAAACAATCCCCGACCGAGATGGTTGCCGGTGTCCCGGAACTCCTCATGGCCGGAGCCAACATTGTCGGCTCATGTTGCGGCAGCACTGCCGACCACACCAGGGCCATACGCGCGGTTGTCGATCAGTTTAACCGGGACCGCTAAGCAGCAGTATGCCGGGATAGTGACCATGTTATTGCCGCACAAGTGATACGGCCATGCAAACCCTCTCAGAAAAGTTGCACCGATCCTCTCAGTTCCTCGTTGGCGTCGAGTTGGTTTCCGTCCGCGGTTCCATGGCAGGGGGAAGGGCGCAAAAATCCCGCACCTTTGCGAACCAGCTTGTTGAGCTCCCGGGTGTTGATTGGGTTTCCATTACCGACAATGCCGGGGGCAATCCACAAATGGCTCCGCAAGCGCTTGCCAAGCCCATCCTCTATGCCGGCAAGGAGGTTGTGATTCACCTGACCTGCAAAGACCTGAACCGGAACGGACTTGAAAGTGAAGCGTGGCAGCTCAGCAGCGATGGCTTTCATAACGTCCTCGCCATGACCGGTGACTATCCCGTCGGCGGAGACGGCGGGACTGCGAAGCCCGTCTTCGATCTCGATTCCATAGGGCTCATCGCCCTTCTCGACAAGATGAACAAGGGATTCGATGATCGCTCTGTCAAGACACAGTTTTGTATCGGCGCCGTTGTCAATACGTACAAGCAGAAGGAAGGGGAACTCCTTCCGCAGGTCATGAAACTCCGTAAGAAGGTCGAGTGCGGAGCATCGTTTATCATTAACCAGGTGGGGTACGACGCGCGCAAAGTGCACGAGCTGCGTTTGCTCATGAACCACGACGGAATGGAGCAGGTGCCCCTGATCGGAAACGTCTTTGTCCTGAACTCCCGGACGGCGGTGATGTTCCACGAACGAAAAATCCCGGGCGTCGTGGTGACGAAGGAACTTCTGGACCTCTGTGTGCGGCATGGACAATCGGCTGACGGAGGAGAGGCGTTCTTCCATGAATTCGCAGCAAAACAAATCGCAATCTTCCGGGGCCTTGGGTATCGTGGTGTGTACCTGGGAGGACTCCACAACGGAGCCTCCATTGAGAAGATCATGGAAAGCGAACGTTCCTTCTCTCCCGATGATTGGAAAGGATTCGCGCGGGAGATGAGGTTTTCGAGGGAGGGAGAGTTTTTTCTGTATGAAGAGGACCCGCTGACCGGCCTGGCCGATCCCGCCAAGCGGTATCCAAGGGCAGAACCTGCGCCTCCTGGATTTTCGTACCGGCTTTCTTCTTGGACCCACGACATCGCTTTCACACCCGGCCGGACTCTTGCGAAACTGGGCGCCGGCGCATGTGCAGGTTCGAAGGATCCCGCGCAGGGTCCCGCGCCTCTTCGGGCCCTGGAGCACGTAAGCAAACGACTGCTGTACCACTGCCAGGATTGTGGCGATTGTTCTCTGCCGGAAATCGCGTTCCTTTGCCCGGAGTCGCAGTGCGCCAAGAACCAGCGCAATGGTCCATGCGGTGGGACGAGAGACGGTCGTTGTGAGGTGGATGGGTACGGCGATTGCATTTGGCTGCGGGCGTATGAGCGGCTCAAGAGTGAAGGAAAGGAAGAGGAGCTTCTTGCCCACGTTCCCGTTCTCCAGAACCAGGGGCTGCGCGGTACTTCCTCCTGGGCAAACAACTGGCTGGGGCAGGATCATACCCGGACACAACAGCCAAATCGATAAAACTGGCATCAACGACGAGCAGAATCCATGGAAAACAAGAAGCTTACGACGATTGGCGATCTTATCAACAACGCCTACGGGCGTGCCCGTAAAGCATTCCGGGAACGTGACTTAAAGGGGTATCAAAACCTGGCGCGGGTGCAGACCGATCTGGGGGTCGATTATCTCGATGTGAACATTGACGGCACTCAGCAAATCCAGGTAAAGCCGAAAGAGATGCTGGACTTTCTTCCTGAGGTCATTCCGGCACTCCAGGAAGCTTCCTCCTTACCGCTCTGCATTGACAATCCTGCAGTCGACTATCATAGGGTCGCACTTCAGCATTACGATCGTTCCCGCGGGGGGATGCCGATCATCGACTCGATCGCAGCTTCCCGTGAACGTCTGGATGAGATGATCGAACTCGTCAAGGCGTACGACACGATGGTCGTCGTTATGGCATCCGAGCGGTTTGTGGAAGGTGGGACCGCTCAATGCATGACCCCAAACGATGTCTGGGAAGCGGCAAAGTACTTTGTCGAGCTTCTTGCCACGCGGGCGGGGAGGACGAACGATCAGATCATCATCGATCCGGGATTGGCTCCCGTTGGGGCGGACACATACGGATTGGTGAACATTGGGCTTGATGCAATGCGGCTGATCCGCAAAGATCCCGATCTGGCGGGAGTCCATCTTACTGTCGGGCTTTCCAATTTTGCGTGGGGGACGCCGAAGCATATCCGCCATCAGCTTGAGAAGGCGTATCTCACCATTGCAACGGAGGCGGGGCTCGATTTCCCCATCGTCAATCCCGAGTCAGCCCTTACCCCGTTGGCCCCGGATCATCCCATGGTCGGACTTCTCTCACACGCCCTGAATGAGGGGAGGGCTCTGGAGGGTGAAAGCCGGGAGACGGCCGGATTTCGCCAGGCCGAGGCCGTCATGGGAACTTGGAGCGGTTCAGAAGAGAGTGATTCCTGACCGCCTCTCCAGTGTTGCGTTCTGAACAAAGACTTAAAAAGTTTCCCCACGAATCTCCACAGCCGGAGGCATACTACTGAAGCACGCAAAGCGTGCTCCCCTTGGGCGTATGCCCCCTTGAAGAAATGACAGGTCCAATAGGTAGGATGTTTCGCATCTTTTTTCCAGCAAGCCTCCGGCTGTCGATAAAAATTCCTTTTTCCACATCCTGTTCGTGCAGATTCGCGTAGATTCATGGGTAATCTTGTCTGGGGACATATTCAAGGTATTTCTGAACCGAGACACTAGACTCCCACGTGTATCTCGTTCTCTTTTATTTGCAGTTCCACGCCGGCTGATGTAGCCGCCTCCCGGAGCGCGGCATCCAGCATCACGATGGGATCTCTGCTGACGTCGAGTCGGCGCAGAAGCCCCTCCCCTTTCTTCGTTCCCACTGTCAGCGTTACTTTGAGTCCCTTCCGCTTGCAGGCAACCCGCGTGCCGTCCCCAAGTGTCGTGTTCATCGGTTTGATAAAAGCATCGACGTAATGGACGCCCACACCGGATTTATCGGGGAAGTCCGGCGGGAGTTTTTCGCGCGCGGATTGGTCGATATCGCATAGTTTGATCATTGTCATTCTCCATCGGGAAAGAAGTGGAACAAGTGCCGCCGAAGGGGTATCCTCTTCGGCGTTGTGGTAACGTTATTCGCCGTTTCTTTCTGAAAGAACGCCGCCGGCCTGGCCGGCCAGGGCAAAGTGCAGCACTTCAAAGACCATTCCCCACTTATGGTCGCGGCTTTCCAGGGAACAATAACATGCAGCGGGATTGTACGGGCGTTTCCAGGCGAAGACATTTTCCAATGATTGTCCGGCCAACGGTTTTTCATTGGCGATGCTCTCCATGAGTTTACGCCCCCCCTTGATATACTCGCACATATGAGTGTAGCCGGTATCCCCTGCGGACGGGGAGCAGGTTGCCTCGAGGATGGGATATCCTTCCGCGGGAGTGCCGAGCCGTATACGGTAGTCGAAGGCCAGCGGCCTTCCGAGGTTTGAACAGGTAGTCCCGTCGTACCGGAACGATGCCTCCACGGACCGGTCGGCAAGGAAGTTCAGCTTCAATCGTTCCCGTGACCAGAGCCGGAGTGCGCGGAGGCTGAGTGTGTAAGGGGCAGGCTGCTGCAGGGAAGCTCCATCCTTCGGTAGGGCGTCCTGCTCAAACTCCCCTCGTGGGACCCGCTCAATCCGCGGGAGGGAATATTTTTGAGCTGTCCTCCGGTATCGGCAGGCGGGAAGGGAACAACTCTCGCACGGGATCAATTCCGTCAATCGTGGCGTGATATCGGTGCGATGGGTAATTCCGAACACGGCGAGGAGCGATTTCTTCGGCCGGAGCATGCCGGTTTCGAGGACCTCGAGTCGCTCTGGAAACGTTTTTCCTGCTTTCCCGGAAATGAGTTGCCACAAGGCCGGCTGATCCCTTATCGCCCATTCGGGATAGCCCGGGCTGTAATGGGGCAGGACGGCGGCATCGTGGCCGTCGGCCCACTCGCACAGGCGGAACGAAGCCGACGCGACCAGGTGCTCAACAACCGCCGATCCGTAGATTTCCAGGAAGAAATATTCATCCGGCTTTCCTTCCTCCCAGAGCTTTCGGGCATACTCTTCGCACCGGGCCCCCGCGCTGACTGCCACGAGCATGGCGCTTTCGGCCTCTGCTTGAACCATACGCTCGTACAATTTTCCGGGTGACAGTTCGATTCCGTCAATGCGGATTTTGCCTTCATGCATGGCGACGGTCCGGGCCCGGCGCGCATAGATCCATGGCGTCCCATGCTGTCGATACCACTCCCTCGCCCAAGCCGCAAGTTCCAGGGCTCGTCCTTCGAGCGCATGGTCCGAGGGGTAGCCCAGCAGGCGCTTGAACTCCGATTCCTGGACGTCTGCATTCGGAGCGATATCTAAGAACTCAAATGATGTCATCGTCTGATGAAGAACCTGTGGACGGGTAGTTGGATCGTTCCCGGAAGAGGATTCAGCCATTGCTCCACGCCGTGTTATGAACCGGGGAGCGGTACGCTCCGGGATTCGACCGGCTTGAATTGACACCCCTCGACAAAGAAATGGAAAAAGTCGGGATGAGTTTCCAGCCGGCAATGCTCGACTCGCTTGACAAGTGTTTCGAGTTCCGACCGTTTGACCCGGGAGAGGAGTACTGCTGACGCCCCTTCGATGGCAGCGTTCCCGATCTGGACGATCTTCGAATCATCGATATTTGGTATAAGCCCGATTCTTTTGGCGGACTGGATGTCCAGATGACGGCCGAACGCTCCCGCAAGGTAGAAGACCTCCACCTGATCAAACTCGATTCCGTACTGGTCAAAGATGACGTGCAGTCCGGCGACGTTGGCCCCTTTTGCCTGTGCCAGTTCATTGATGTCGCTTTCATCGAGGAACACAGGAGAACCTGTACCGGGATCCAACATCAGACGTGCCTCATCCCCCTCGAAACGCCCGAGGGAATTGATCCGGCCTGTTCTAAGAAGTTCGGCGAGAGCGTCGACGAGACCCGACCCGCAGATCCCTTCCGGTGGGATGTCTCCGACAACGCGTGTACGCACCGTTCCATCTTCGCCAATCCCGACCCCCTCGATGGCACCCGGGAGTGCGGGCATCCCATGTGAAATTTTTCCCCCCTCGAACGCGGGTCCAGCCGGACACGATGCCGCGAGAACCCGGTCCTTGTTCCCGAGGATCAATTCCGTGTTGGTCCCGATATCCATGATGGCAACGAGCCGATCCTCGTTGGCGAGGTCAAGGGCGGTCATGCACGCGGCGGCATCGGCACCGACGTGACCGCTGATGATCGGCAACCCATAAATGCGTGCGCGGGGGTGAAGGGGGAGGCCGAGTCGTTTTGGGGTTCCCGTAAGACTGGTTGTTGCGCGTTCACCGCGGTGCATTTCCAATTCGGTAATCGATTGATAGGGATTCTGCCCGATGGAATAGACGTTCAGGCGGAAGAAGAGGTCGCGCATCGTGGAATTGCCGGCCACCACCATCTCATAAATTGATTTCGTATCGATCGGAAACTCTTCGATGGCGTGAGTGACGTACCCGGCGAGAGTCCGTTGAAGGAGTTTTCCCGGGTGCTCCGTATCAAAGTGGATTCTCGACATCACATCCGAACCGCCGAAGCGTTGCGGGTTCTCGAAGGAGGAGTCCGCAACAATCTCCCCGGTTTCCAGGTTGAGGAGACGGAGGACGACCGTTGTGGTGCCCAGATCCATGGCAATCCCGTAGAGTGGCCCGTCATGCCGGTCAATCTCAACCCCATCAAGAAGTATCCTGTCTCCGTTACGCGTAATGCATGGGTCGAGCAAAGTCGACGTCCGTGTTGGCAGCCGGAACGCCTGGCGCTCGATTTTCATCGTGCCCCGACGCAACGTGTGACACCGGATCAAGCCGGAGTCCGCCATAATCCTTGCACGACAGGAGAGGCGGAGGTTCCCCGTCAGATGTTGTTCCTCGATGGTCTTCGGTGAAAGGAGTTCCATCCCCTCTGCAACTTCCACCATGCATTCCCTGCATCGACCCTGCTTGATACATGATGTGGGAACACGAATGCCAAGCGACTCCGCGCACTCAAAGAGGGAGGTGTCCGAAATTACCTCCGTTTTTCGATTGTTGAAATGCAGTTCCAGAGCGATTTGATCCTGTAAATGTGAGATTTCGTGCTTGAATATAGTTAAAATCTTTTGAACATTGAAACGGTTCAAATATCCAAAAAACCGAGCAAAGGCAGAAAGTCAGCCATTTGCATTACGGAAACCCGATAAGAAAACACCGCGGATACTGATTACCCGAAGAGTATGCCAGTCTTCTATCTCCTCGTCGCCGTACTCCTTATCGTTGTTCTGACCACCCGGTTTGGCGTCCATCCATTCCTCTCTCTTTTCATCACTTCGATACTGTATGGGTTCCTGACGGCCATGCCGATGGCGGATATCATTACCTCAATCAACGACGGCTTTGGCAGCACGCTGGGAAAGATCGGTCTCATCATCATTTTCGGTATTATCATTGGGACGTTCCTGGAAAATTCCGGCGCGGCGTACACCCTGGCAGACAAAGTATTGAAACTGATCGGAAGGCGAAGGGTAGCACCTGCCATGGGGATCATAGGCTATTTTGTTTCCATCCCGGTTTTTGCCGATAGCGGTTTTCTTCTTGTCTCTCCCCTCAACAAAAGTTTGTCAAAACGGGCAGGGATCTCGCTGGCCGGTACGGCCGTGGCATTGGGACTCGGATTGACAGCGACTCATACCCTTGTGCCACCCACACCGGGGCCTGTTGCGGCATCAGGGATTTTAGGGGCTGATGTTGGCCTCGTTATGATGCTGGGCATTCCGGTCAGCGCTTTTGCCCTGATACCCGGGCTCTTCTTTGCGACATGGTACGCTTCCAAAACCTTCATCGATCCGAACCCTGGTGCATCAGAAACAGATATCGAAACCCGGTTACAGGACGCCCCTGGTGCAATGAGGTCTTCCCTCCCTGTCGTAGTTCCGATTCTTCTCATCGTGCTCAAATCGGTTGCGACCAGTCTCAACGATGTTCTGCATCGGGATATTTTTGCGGCTCTTTCCTTTCTCGGAGAGCCGGCGATTGCCCTCTTGATTGGATCGATCCTTGCATTAGCCCTCCCTAAAAAGTTGCTTCCCGAAATGTTGTCCGCCGACGGATGGATTGGAAAATCATTCAAAGATGCCTCCTCAATTCTCCTGATCACCGGGGCGGGGGGTATCTTTGGAAAGATACTGCAAAACTCCGGCATTGCAAACACTTTAGGTGAGTCGGTGGTCGGCCTTCATTTGGGTATCTGGCTCCCGTTTCTTCTGGCTGCAGTCATTAAGACGGCCCAAGGCTCGTCAACGGTGGCGATGATCACCGCCGCTTCCATCATGGTGCCGATGATGGATTCGCTGGGATTTATCTCAGAGATTGAAAAAGCGATGGTGGTGCTCGCCCTCGGTGCAGGCTCTATTGTCGTGTCTCACGCAAACGATAGCTTCTTTTGGGTCGTAACGCAATTGACAGGGATGAACGTTAAGACCGGGTACCGGTTGTACACGCTTGGCACCTTTGTGTTGGGAATGGGAGCAGCGCTCGGCGTTTTTATAGGTTCCCTGGTTCTTACCTAGCCAACGATATCGGGGTTTGCGATCATTTTATTGCTGAAGACATGAAATTATACAGGGTGAACCAAGGAATTGTCATCGAGCAGGAAGGATCACTGCGTTTCCTCAGGGATGAACCATGGGATCCCTTCGTGAATGACGATCAACTTCACCAAAAAATTACGCAGATCATCGGCCGGACGAGTCCCGACCCGCAAGCCGGTCATTTCATCGCCCACGATCTCCGCGCTCCCATCCAAACCCAGGAAATCTGGGCAAGCGGAGTGACCTACCTCAGGAGCAAAGTGGGGAGGCAGGAGGAGTCAAAAAAGACCGGCGGCTCGGATTTCTATGCGCGGGTCTATGAGGCTGAACGTCCGGAGTTGTTCTTCAAGGCAAGCGCCCACCGAACCGTCGGATCCGGTGAGGCCGTGAGGATCAGAAAGGACTCCTCCTGGAACGTTCCGGAACCCGAACTTACCCTGGCCATCACTTCGTCCGGAAAAATAGTCGGGTACACGATCGGCAATGATATGAGCTCCCGCAGTATTGAGGGAGAAAACCCCTTGTATCTGCCCCAGGCAAAGACGTACGACGGGTGCGCCGCACTCGGTCCCTGCATCTATGTTACAGAGAAACCCCTGGCCCGTGGCACGCTGATACAATTGAAAGTCCTGAGGAAAGGTGTGAAAGTGGTTGAAGGAGAAGTAAGCATCGACGCAATGAAACGGACACCGCAGGAGTTGGTGACCTTTCTTTTTCGTGAATGCAGTTTTCCCCATGGATGTTTGCTCATGACCGGCACGGGAATCGTTCCTCCCCCTGATTTTACATTGGAGGAGGGGGATGAAATACGGATTACCCTGGACCCGATTGGCACACTTATCAATACGGTTCAATAGAAATGCACTTGTCGGGAAAGAATATCATCGGAAATTCGTTGTCTGCGGAGGGCCGGTCGACGTTCAAGGCCGTGAATCCCGCCACAGGCGAAGAACTTGAGCCCGCATTTCATGAAGCCACATCCGGGGAAATAGATCGGGCTGTCCGGGATGCGCGGACAGCATTTTGGGAGTATCGAAACGTCAGCCGAAAGGAAAAGGCGCGATTCCTCGAATCGATTGCGGAGGAGATGATTGCACTCGGCGATAACCTCCTCCGGCGATGCACAGACGAAACAGGTTTGCCAGAAGCAAGACTGACAAGCGAGCGGGGCAGAACCGTCTACCAATTGAAACTCTTTGCGCAACTGGTTCGGGAGGGTTCCTGGGTGGATGCGCGTATCGATGCCGCCGATCCGGAGCGCAAGCCTCTTCCGAAACCGGATGTGAGAAGTATGCAAAGGCCGCTCGGTCCGGTTGGTATTTTTGGCTCAAGTAATTTCCCTCTGGCATTCTCGGTCGCGGGAGGAGACACGGTTTCGGCTCTGGCTGCAGGGTGCACGGTGGTTGTCAAGGCGCATCCCGCTCATCCTGGCACGTGCGAATTGGTGGGTGGAGCGATTCGGCGTGCAATGGAAAAGTGTGCAATGCCTGACGGCACATTCTCTCTGGTGCATGGCCGTTCAACCGATGTCGGTTTGGCGCTCGTAGAACATCCCTCCATCACCGCAGTGGGGTTTACCGGTTCTTTCCGCGGGGGGAAAGCATTGTTTGACGCGGCGACCCGACGACCCTTTCCCATACCGTTCTATGGAGAGATGGGAAGTACGAATCCTGTCTTCATTCTTCCACACATGTTGCGTGAGAAGAAGGAGGCGATAGCCCGCGATCTTTCCGTCTCCGTTACCCAGGGCGTTGGTCAATTCTGCACAAATCCGGGATTGGTGTTCCTTCAGCGGTCCCATGAGGGGGAAGCATTCAAGGGGGAACTATCGAAGTTCATTGCGGAGGTCGAGCCGGGTTTGATGCTGACCCCGGAGATTCGAAATAATTATCAAGCGGGAATCGAGAAGTTAGAAAAGGTCAAGGGAGTGAGCGTGCTTTCCGGGGAGCGAAAGGAAGTTACCGGCAACCGGGGCGTTGCCTCTGTGTTACAGACCGGTGTTGAGTCTTTTCTTCAGGAAAAAATCGTGGAAGACGAGGTCTTTGGACCCTCCACCGTCGTCGTCAGCGCCGACAACAAGGAAGAGCTTCTCCGTGCGGCCAATGCGTTGCATGGACACTTGACGGCCACTATTCATGGCACAAAGGAGGATCTCGCCGAGTATGCCGACCTTGTCGCCATCCTCGAACAAAAGGTGGGAAGACTGATCGTGAACGGATATCCGACCGGTGTCGAGGTATGTCATGCGATGGTCCATGGCGGACCTTTTCCTGCAACGACCGACAGCAGAACGACGTCGGTCGGGACGGCTGCCATAACACGATTTACCCGGCCTGTGTGCTATCAGAATGTTCCGGCGCAGTTGCTTCCCGCGGAACTCAGGGATGGAAATCCGCTGGGTATCTGGCGTTTGGTCAATGGAGAACGGACTCGATCATGAAAAACGAAAAGAAACTTCGAAGCGCTGAGTGGTTCGGGGGGTCGGGCAAGATGGGATTCGTCCACCGGTCCTGGCTTCGTAACCAGGGCTACCCGGATGATTATTTCCAGGGCAGGCCGGTTATCGGTGTCTGCAACACTTGGTCGGAGCTCACGCCGTGCAACGGTCATCTGCGCGAATTCGCCGAAATCGTGAAACGGGGTGTGGCGGAAGCAGGTGGGTTTCCCCTGGAGTTTCCCGTTACTTCCCTGGGTGAGACGATCATGAAGCCCACCACCATGCTGTTCAGAAACCTCGCCAGCATGGATGTCGAGGAATCCATCAGGGCCAACCCGCTTGACGGAGTGGTCTTGCTGACCGGCTGTGACAAGACGACTCCCTCCACGCTGATGGGGGCTTGCAGTGTCGATCTTCCGACGATTGTCGTCCCGGGCGGACCCATGCTCAACGGATGGTTCAGAGGGGAGAGGATCGGCTCGGGTTCCTTCAATTGGATCATCAAGGAAAAGCAGAAGACGCAGGACTTTTCCGATGAAGATTTGCATGAAGCCGAGATCTGTGCCGCCCGGAGCAGCGGTCATTGCATGACGATGGGAACTGCTTCCACCATGGCTTGCATGGTTGAAGCGCTGGGTCTGACACTGCCGGGGGCTGCCGCCATACCGGCGGTTGACTCACGCAAGAAAGTGATGGCCCAGCTCTCGGGCCGAAGAATTGTGGAGATGGTGAAAGAGGACCTGACCCTTTCGAAGTTGCTCGTCCGGGAGGCCTTTGAGAATGCGATCATTGCAAACGCCGCCGTCGGAGGGTCGACGAACTTCATCATTCACCTTCTTGCCATTGCCGGTAGAATTGGAGTGAAATTGAGCCTGGAGGATTTTGACAAGTTGGGGAGCGCGATTCCGCTGCTCGTCAACCTCAAGCCCTCCGGAACCTATCTGATGGAAGACTTTTTCTACGCCGGCGGCTTACCTGTGGTTCTGAAGGAGTTGCACCCCTATCTTCACAACGATGTCCTGACGGTGAACGGTCGGAGTCTCGGCGAGAACAATACAGAAGTTCCCTGCTATAACGACAAGGTCATTGCAGCACGCGACCGCCCCTTTCAGAAGGAGGCGGGAATTGCCGTGCTCCGGGGGAACCTCTGCGCGGATGGCGCCGTCATCAAGCCGTCCGCAGCTTCGCCGGAGTTGATGAAACACCGGGGCCGGGCAGTGGTCTTTGAGAGCATCGAGGACTATCATCAACGGATCGACGATCCGGATCTGGAGATAGACGAGTCGTGTGTCATCGTGCTGCAAGGGGTTGGGCCGAAGGGATACCCCGGCATGCCGGAGGTGGGTAACGTCGATCTTCCGGTGAAACTCCTCCAAAAAGGGGTGAAGGATATGGTCCGAATTTCCGATGGGAGGATGAGCGGCACTGCTGCCGGGACGGTCGTTCTGCATGTCTCACCCGAATCGGCGGCTGGCGGGACCCTTGCTCTAGTGCAGAACGGCGATATGATCGAGCTGGATGTCAAGAACAGGAGGCTTCATCTCGACGTCAGCGAACAGGAACTGCAAAAGCGCAGAGCTGCATGGACATCCCCGGCGCCCCTGGCCTCACGGGGATATGTGAAATTTTACATCGACCATGTCCAGCAAGCCCATCTCGGTGCCGACCTGGATATTCTCACAGGTTGCTCGGGTTCGGTTGTTACCCGCGACCTTCATTGAGGTTCCATTGAAAGAGATGCTCATGAAATTCTCAATTCGAATCCTTGCCCTGGCGCTTTGCTGTTGGGCCGTTGCCCAGGTACCCACCTTCGCCTACTCACAACCGAAACCCGTTCCTCCTCCACAAGTTGAGCTTCCGGGCTCCCAGCTCCTCACCATCTCCTCATCCATCGTCGGGCGTGAGTATTCTGTCCATGTCCAGTTGCCGAGAGGGTATCGGGAAACGTCCAGGTCGTTTCCGGTGGTCTATGTTCTCGATGCACAGTGGGACTTCCCGCTAGTCGGTGCGGTGTACGGTTCCCAGTATTACGATGGGTTTGTGCCTGCGCTGATTATCGTCGGCATTACATGGGGAGGTTCGAATCCCAACCACGACTCGCTGAGAGCGGCCGATTTGACTCCCACCCATGTCAATCAGGTACCACAGTCCGGGAACGCCCCCCAATTTCTTGGTTTCCTCAAGAACGAATTGATCCCTTTCGTCGAATCGAAATTCCGAACTCGGAGGGATGATCGCACTCTCATGGGAAGCTCCTACGGCGGTCTCTTTACCCTTTACACACTTTTCCGGGAAACCGGGCTTTTTCAGCGATACGTGGTCACAAGCCCCGCCATCGGCTTCGACAACGGAATTCTCTACAGCTATGAGAAGAGCTATGCAGAGAAAGAATCCACTTTGCCCGTCCGGTTGTTTATGGCTCAGGGTGGACTTGAGGGGGGAGGCGAAGCGTTTGAGAAACTTGCCGCTCATTTGATGTCGCGAGCCTACGAAGGGCTTCAGCTCCAGACAAGGATCCTCGAAAACATCGGGCACTCTGGGAGCAAAGCCGAAGGATATACCAGGGGATTGCAATGGGCCTTCGAACGCCCCTCCCTTTCGCTGAATTCAACCGTCTTGAAAGAGTATGAAGGTCAGTACGAGATACGCCCCGGGGTGGTCGCCCGGGTTTCGACAGAAGGAGGAAGGCTTGCTGTCCACGCTCCGGGTAATCCGCCTGTCATATTGCACGCGGAAAGCGAAGACAGGTTCTATGCAAAAGGATTTTACCTGAAGGTTCAGGTGATGAAAGATGCCGCAGGAAAAGTTACGGGTGTCGTTGTGGAACAGTACTCCGGTTCTATGTTCATGAAAAAGGTAGGGTAGGGTTTGTCCCGGTATGGATAAGAGGCCAATTCGAATGAACTCAAAGGTCAACATTGTCATGAAGATTCTTCTCGCGTTCCTCATCCTGTTCTCCTCAACCTTAGGTCAGGTAAGGCTTCCCAGGCTCATCAGTGATGGCATGGTGCTTCAACGGGATTCCGATGTGAAGATTTGGGGGTGGGCCGCGCACCATGAAAACGTCTCTCTCCGGTTTCTCGATTCGACGTACCATGCCACAGCCGACGGGAGTGGTGCATGGAGCATCATATTGTCGGGATTGCAGCCCGGCGGACCATATGACATGCGGATAGAGGCCGGCAATGTCATCACTCTTTCCGATATCATGATTGGGGACGTATGGGTCTGTTCGGGACAGTCGAACATGGAGCTTTCGATGAGAAGAGTCAGCCCGATCTATGAGACGGAAATAGCCACCTCAGACAATGCCGCGATCAGGCATTTTTCCGTGCCGCAACAGTATGATTTCACGGCTCCTCACGACGATCTGCCCTCAGGCAGTTGGACGCGGGCAAATTCGAAAACCGTTCTTGATTTCTCGGCGGTGGCGTATTTCTTTGCGCGGGAACTGTATGACAGGTATAAAGTCCCAATCGGTTTGATCAATGCGAGCCTCGGAGGTTCTCCCGCGGAATCCTGGATGAGCGAGGATGCTCTGAGGTCGTTCCCCGTCCATTACCAGGAAGCTCAACGGTTCAAAGACAGCACGCTGATCCGGTCCATCGAGCTCGATGACAGCAAGAGAATCCAAGCTTGGTATCGCCTGCTCGGTGAACGAGATGAGGGGCACGCGGGCTGGCCCACGACTTGG
>JACPUH010000015.1 GCA_016192345.1 Ignavibacteriales bacterium
GGATACCGGTATTGGCATTCCGGAGGAGAAACTCGGGGCGATCTTTGAGGCGTTCCAGCAGGTGGATAATTCCCCCTCGCGCAAGTATGAAGGGACGGGACTTGGGTTGACGATTTCACGGGCCCTCTGCGGAGCGATGGGATATCTCCTCGATGTCAAAAGTCAGGCAGGAAAGGGGTCCGTCTTCAGTATTTATCTGGAACAGGGAGGAGGAAAAGAAACAGGCGAACCGGCGTAACGCCGATTCGCCCGTTGGAGGACTTGCGGTCGGTCTACTTGACTGCGATCAATTCGATTTCAAAGATGAGGGTGGAGTTCGGCCCGATTTCCTGACTTGCGGCACGGTCGCCGTACGCCAGGTGTGCGGGGATGTACACCTGCCATTTCGATCCCACGCGCATAAGCTGAAGAACCTCGGTCCAGCCTTTGATCACGCCGCCAACGGCAAAGCTGGTCGGTTCCCCCCGTTTGTACGAGCTGTCAAATTCAGTACCGTCAAGGAGCGTTCCGCGATAATGAGCCGTGACCGTATCCTTGAGCGCAGGTTTCTTCCCCTTGCCGTCCACAAGGATTTTATACTGTAATCCGCTTGGAAGGGTCACAACACCCTGATTCTTTTTATTCTCAGCCAGAAAGGTTTCCCCCTCCTGCCTGTTCTTCTCGCCGGCTTTCTTCGATTTCTCCTCCATCTTCCCCATCATTTCTGTTTGGAACGCCGTCATCACTTCACGGATTTGGTCGTCCGTCAGCGCAGGGGTCACCCCGGAGAGGGCATCTTTGATTCCTTTGACGAGAAGGTCCGGGTTGACGGCGATTTCCTGCTGTTTGAAGTTCCTCCCGACATCGAGCCCGATGCAGTAACTGACCTTATCCATCTGAGTCTTCAGAACGGTTTTCTTTTGTGCCGCCTGCTGCGGACCCGAGAGTCCGAGCATTATCAACCCTACGATCCATGAATTCAAGAGCCAGTCCTTTCTGGAAGTATTTGCGATGGGGAATTGGGGAATGTTTGAGACGCTCCAAAGTAAGCCTTTTTCCCCTGTATTTCTACAACAATTTCCCTTACAATTTCCACCGGGGGCGTCCGTCTTACCTATGACATGGTTGCAACCTTGAACATCGAAACCCGACTGCAGGAGCGAAACGCTACGATCGAACGGGCTGCCGGAGCCGAACGGAAGCGGTTGTTGGATTTTATCCGGCGGCGTGTCCGCACGGAGGAGGATGCGGAAGATATCCTGCAGGATGTCTTCTACCAGCTGGCGACGAGCTACAGCGTGACCGAGCCGATCGAGAAGATCACGGCATGGCTCTTTACGGTGGCGCGGAACAGGATTATCGATTGGTACCGGAAGAAGCGCCCCGAATCTCTCCCCGGCAGTGGGGGCGATCCGGCCGTCCCGCTCAACCTCGAGGATATTCTATACGATCCGAAACAAAACCCGGATCGCGTCTATGCCCGGTCCCTGGTCTGGACGGAGCTGGCGGATGCTCTCGACGAACTTCCTGAAGAGCAGCGCGAAGTATTCGTGCTCCACGAACTGGAGGGGAAAAGTTTCAAGGAAATTGTGGAATTGACCGGGGAGCCCCTCAATACGCTTCTCTCGCGCAAACGGTACGCCGTGTTGCATCTGAGGGAACGGTTGCAGGAGCTCTACGAGGAATTTGATGTATCATCATAAGAACGTTATTCTCCTGACAGGCTTGGAGGCTGCGAGTGTCCTCAACAGGGCCGTCTTGTCGGGAAACAAGGGAACTCTCATCGACTCAGTCGGAGGAACAATACAACAATGAAACCCTGGTGGATGTGGAAATTAGGCAAAGGCCTTTTATTCCTTGCCGTCGGGCTCACGGTGTTTGGGGCGATCGTGATGACGCTCTGGAATGCCCTGGTACCCGAACTCTTTGGCGGTCCGCTTCTTTCCTTCTGGCAGGCCATGGGCTTGCTGGCCCTCTCACATATCCTGCTGCGCGGGTGGACGCCGTGGCGCCATGGTCATGGGTGGCGTGATCACCGGTGGAAGCAAAAATTCGAGGAGAAGCTCGCGGCAATGGCTCCTGAGGAACGCGAACAGTTCAAGGAGGAGTGGAAGCGCCGCTGCGGGTACTATCCGGGCGAAGAGACGAAGGAAACCGGCAGGTGAACTCAGTTGGAGGAAACCATCCTCTTTCCGGTGCGATGGGGAAGCGGGCAGTCCATGGGTTTCCCGTCGAACCCTATATTCATGAAAGGAGAACGCGATGAACATCGGAGTATTGGGTACCGGTATGGTAGGCCAGGCCATCGGGACGAAGTTGGTGCAACTTGGCCACATGGTGAAAATGGGCTCCCGCGTGGCCGCCCATGAAAAAGCCGTAGCGTGGGCGAAAGGTAACGGAAGTTCCGCATCGTACGGCATCTTCAGCCAGGCGGCCGCGTTCGGTGAGATGCTTTTCAACTGTACACACGGCGTTGCATCGCTTGATGTGCTCCGACTCGCAGGGGAGGAGAACCTCAACGGCAAAGTCCTCATCGATGTTTCCAACCCACTCGATTTCTCCAAAGGCATGCCCCCGACGCTCTCGGTCAGCAACAACGATTCGCTCGGCGAACAAATTCAAAAAGCCTTTCCGAAGGTCAACGTGGTGAAGGCGCTGAATACGGTGAATGCCATGGTGATGGTCAATCCAGGCCAGGTCCATGGGGGTGACCACACGGTCTTTCTGTGCGGGAACGACGCAGCCGCCAAGTCCAAAGCGGCCGCAATGTTGCGCAGTTTTGGCTGGAAGGAAGAGACCATAATCGACCTCGGCGATATCACAAATGCCCGTGGCACGGAGATGATCCTTCCGTTATGGGTGCGGCTCTATGGCGTGTTCCAATCGCCGATGTTTCAGTTTAAGATCGTACGGTAATGCCTCCGGACAAGGCCGCGCAATCTCCAGTATCGGTGGAAGGGAACGTTCGTATGCTTCTGTCTTGGATCCTCTGGATAGCCATTCTCGTGACGGTGATGGGGGGAGGTTTTGCCTACGTCGGGTGGAGATTGATTACCCCCATGAATCTCTCCGGGGGTTGGAAGGCCGCCGCGTGGACCTTGGTGGGGGCGATGTTCTTCGCTCCCGTGGTCTCGATGTTCCTCTTCCGTTTTGTCGAAGGAATTGGCGGTTGGTGGTCATGGGTTACCTATGTCTCTCTCGGATTCCTCTCTTTTCTCTTTACCCTCCTGGTGGTTCGTGACCTCGGGTTGACCGGAGGGAGGGGGATCGGTTGGTTCCTTTCCTTGATCCAACCCCCCGGCAGGGGGTTGATGGATCCCTCCCGGAGAATATTCCTCATGCAGGTATCGAATCTTGCCGCCATCGGCGCGGCAGGGGCGTTGACCGCGTACGGGGTCTATCAGGCACGACGAAAACCCGGGGTGGTTGAGTTAAACATTCCGATCGCCCATCTTCCTGAAAGCTTCGAAGGATTTCGCATCGTCCAGATAACGGACATCCATGCAGGGTTGACAGTCAAACGGGACTGGATCGAGACCATCGCCCGTCAGGTTGAGGATCTGAAACCGGATCTTCTTGCGTTCACCGGTGACCTGGCCGACGGTTCGGTCCCGCACCTTCGCAACGAGGTTGCCCCGCTTGCGGATCTACGGGCGCCGTATGGAAAGTTTTTCGTGACGGGGAATCATGAGTACTATTCGGGGGCCGAGCCTTGGGTGGAGGAGATCGACCGGATGGGTTACCGGGTGTTAATGAACGAGCACGATCTCATTTCGAAAAATGGATCCTCCATTCTCCTGGCAGGTGTGACCGATTATTCGGGGGGAACCTTCCTCCCCCACCATCGGTCCGACCCGGCCAAAGCGGTCGAGGGGGCTCCCGCCGACACGGTAAAGATATTGATGGCCCACCAGCCACGGACGGTCTACGCTGCCGAGCCCCTGGGATTCGATCTTATCCTCGCAGGGCATACGCATGGAGGGCAGTTTTTTCCCTGGAACCTGGTCGCGACGATTGGTCAACCCTACATCAAGGGGCTCCACAAGCGCGATGGTGCCTGGGTGTACGTCAGTAAAGGGACCGGATACTGGGGACCCCCCGTCCGGTTGGGAGCCTGTTCGGAGATCACCGTGTTTACGCTGACACGGGGGGTTCCTCTCTCCTGAAAAAAGGGGCACACCACTCTTCAAAAAAGGCCCCTTCCATTCCTGTAAGTTGTCTGTTCCGCGTTCCGGCGTTGTGGGTTGCACGCTGCAAAGCCTTCACTCATGATTGGGACAAGCATGAAGCTTCTTTTTTCCTATCTCAAGAACTACTGGAAGCTTGTGCTCCTCGCGCTTGCGCTTGCCGCGATCAACCAGACGTTCTCCCTGCTCGATCCGCTCGTCTTCCGGTACATCATTGACGAATATGCCACGCAGTACGACAAGTACAGCCAGCAGGATTTCATCAAAGGGGTCGGCATGCTGCTCGCGATGGCGGTCGGCGTCGCGTTCGTCTCCCGTGTCGCCAAGAACTTTCAGGATTATTACATCAACACCATTACGCAGAAGCTGGGCGCTCAGATCTACCAGGATGGTTTGAAACATTCTCTGGAAATGCCCTACCAGGTTTTCGAAGATCAACGGAGCGGTGAGACGCTGGGAAAACTCCAAAAGGTCCGGACCGATACGGAACGACTCATTTCCGTCTCGATCAGCCTTCTATTCACGACGCTGGTCGGCATCGTGTTTGTGACGATCTATGCATCGACCGTGCACTGGCTCGTTGCCCCGGTCTATTTTGCCACGATCCCGTTGCTCGGGTGGGCAAGCTCCGTCCTCGGCAAGAAGATCAAGGTCATGCAAAAGCGGATCGTCGCGGAAACCACGGCGCTGGCCGGTTCGACCACCGAGTCGTTGAGGAACATCGAGCTGGTCAAGAGCCTGGGGCTTGCCCAGCAGGAGATTGCCCGGCTGAATAACACGACGGGAAAGATCCTTCAACTTGAGCTCAAGAAAGTGCGTTATTTGCGCAGTCTGAGTTTTATCCAGGGGACGGCGGTGAATTTTCTGCGGACAAGCATCTTGGGGCTGATGTTGTACCTGATTTTCGCCCAGGAGATTACGATCGGGCAGTTCTTCTCGCTTTGGATCTATTCGTTCTTCATTTTTGGGCCCCTGCAGGAACTGGGGACGATGATCAATATCTATCGTGAAGCTGAGGTCTCCCTTAAGAACTTCGAGGAAATACTCAACACGCCGAAGGAACCGAAACCCCTAAATCCGGCCCCTCTCCGGGAGATCCGGACGCTGGAGTTCGACAACGTTAGCTTCAAGCACCAATCGGGAACGGCAAACGCTCTTTCGGGCATCTCGTTTCGGGCGTCGCTCGGCGAAACGATCGCGTTTGTCGGGCCTTCGGGATCGGGGAAAACGACCCTGGTGAAGCTCCTCGTCGGTCTGTATCGGCCGCAAGCAGGGAGGATCCTGTACAATGGCAACGTCCATACCTCGATCGATCTCGATGAACTACGCGAGAGGATAGGCTTTGTCACCCAGGATACCCAGCTTTTCTCGGGAACGATCCGCGAGAACCTTCTCTTCGTCAATCCCGGCGCCACGGATGAGGAGTGTCTCGATGTGCTCCACAAGTCGGCATGCCAGACATTGTTGGCTCGTGCGGATAAGGGACTGGACACGGTGATCGGGGAGGGAGGAGTGAAGGTCTCCGGCGGCGAGAAGCAGCGACTTTCGATCGCCCGTGCACTTCTTCGCAAGCCCGACCTGCTGGTCTTCGACGAAGCGACGTCGTCCCTGGACTCCCTGACTGAAGAGGAGATCACCGACACGGTCCGCGCCATATCGACCCGGAAGGATATTCTCACCATCCTCATCGCTCACCGCCTCTCCACGGTGATGTACGCCGACACGATTTACGTGCTGGAGAAAGGGGTGATTATCGAATCCGGAAAGCACGACCATCTGCTGCAACAAATGGGGTTGTACTACGCCATGTGGCGCCAGCAGATCGGCGAA
>JACPUH010000029.1 GCA_016192345.1 Ignavibacteriales bacterium
AAGCATGGTGACGAGGCTTCCCGCGAACTCCATCACGTCCCGCGCGGCGGCTTTGCCTTCAGGGGAGGCCAGGGCGCGCTGCATCGCCTCGGCGTTGTCAAAATACATTTCGGCCATCAGGTACTGCTTCGGCTCGCCGATCGGAGCGCCGGTGATCCCTGCAACTTCGAGCTTGCGAAGCCCGGGCCACTTCTTCACGAGTGGGGTGTGGATCCCGAAATAATGTTCTTCGAATGCCTTGATGTCTTCCGGTTTCTTGTAAAGGGCGATGAGTTTGACCATGAGGGACTTTCTGCTGGTTGATTGATCGATAGGCGGGAACGGACAAATATAGAGGATGACGCGAAGAGAAGCAAGATGGGAGAGCCTCATGCAACATTGATCGCGAACGGAGAATCTGAGGAGGTTTTTCAGTATCATTCTACCCCTATGCCTGCAGCCAACGAAGCACGAGAGCTCCTCTCGACGGAAGAATCGCTGTTCATAGCCATTGGCGGGATGGCCGCTCAGGCCGGAATCTCCCCACGGGCATTGCTCAAACAACTGCGACCGGTGGTTCGGGGCACACCCGACCCGACGCGTGGATTGAACAATCTTCACCGTTTCCTCGCGGCCGGGTTTTCCTCGACCATCCTGCGCGATTTCCACCTGCACCCCATGCTGCTCGACGTTGCCCTTCAACTTTTCTCGCAGTCACAGTTCCTTGCCGATATCCTCGTGAGAAATCCGGAGCTTTTTTCCTGGTTGACAGCTTCCCCGGCGCTCAAGGTGCGTAAGACCCCGCAAGATTTCGCAGCGGAGGCAGGCGACGCGGCGCGGTTATTCAACCGATTGGAACGAAAACTTGACTCACTCAAGCGATTTCAACGTCGGGAACTGCTGCGCATCGGCGCCCGGCATATCCTGAACGAAGCGGACATCGCCGTCACTTCAGCCGAACTTGCCGCCCTTGCCGATGGGATCATCGACGCGGTGCTTCGTCTCGGCCACCTGCATCTTGCAGAAACGACCCAGGTGCAGACGGACCATACTCTTGCGGTGATCGGCTTGGGCAAACTCGGCGGGGCGGAGTTGAATTTCAGCTCCGATATCGACCTGATGTTTGTGTACGACAGGGATGAGGAACTTGCCGGGTCGATCGGAAGAATTTCCACGCAGCATGAATATCATAACCGACTCTCCGAGTTCATCGTCCGTAGGCTCACGGAACACACCGCGGAGGGACACCTGTACCGGGTTGATATGCGACTGCGCCCGGAGGGAGAAACAGGACCGCTTGCCCTCTCGCGCGCGGGGTACATGGTATACTATGAATCTCGCGGTGAGGTGTGGGAACGCCAGATGCTCCTGAAGGCCCGCGTGGTGGCGGGGAAGAGGGGTGTCGGTGAACATTGGCTGAGGGAGGTCGAACCGTTCGTCCATCCGAAGACCATGCTGGGAAGCCCGTTGCAGGAAATTGCACGGATCAAGGCAAGGATCGAAACGCGGGTCGATGTGGATGCGAACGTTAAGTTGGGAAGCGGGGGGATCAGGGATATCGAGTTCACCGTGCAGGCCCTTCAGTTGTTGAACGCAGGGGCCCATCCGGTCCTGCGGGAACAGGGAACGCTCCGCGCGATTGCGGCCCTTGCGGAAGGATCGTTCCTCTCAACACGCGAGCGGAAGGTTCTTGAGGATTCCTATATGTTTCTCCGGCGCGTGGAGGACCGGCTTCAACTCCTCCATGGGTTGCAGCGTCATCAATTGCCTGAATCGAAAGAGGAGATGAACGTCCTCGCGAAGCAATTGGGATTCAAATCCGTCCGGGCATTCGACCGGACTCTCGCTCTCCACCGGGGGCACGTCCGGAAGGTCTTTACGTCGGTCTTTCATGGCATGGGGACCCCGGGCCCGGCACGTACCGGCAAGCGATCCGGTGAGGGGGATGGGAGGATGCAGTCGGGATGGTTCAGGAAGATCGGATGGCTCCATCCCGTCGAAGCGGCCCGCCATCTCGACGCGATCGCCGGGGAACTTCCCGAGTTACAGGGTGAGAGGGATATGAAAAGATTCGTTTCCTCTCTTGCAGCGTTCAAAGCGCCGGACTGGTGCCTAGGCAATTTTCTCATGCTTACCTCCTCACAACCGATTCGGAGAACGCTTCAACAGGCGGTTCAGAATCCCACAACCCTCAACCTGCTCCTCCTTCTTTGCTCCCGCAGCTCAAACCTTGCCCGGTTACTGGCCCGGGAGCCGTTATTGTTTGAAAGTCTGGTCGGGAGAACCGATGAAGTCATCCAGGGTGGCTTAGGATGGGAGTTCCTGCGCCGATCCGATCTTGTACGATTCAGGCAATACAACGAGTTTAAAGCCCTCCTCCGATGGTTGCTCCGAAAAACGACAATTGAGGAGTTGACACAGGAACTCAGTGCAGTGGCGGAAGCGATCATCCTCGATGCCTGTGCCCGGCTCGAAGGCGAACTGCTGTCAGAGGAGAGTCATACCCGGTACTCGCTTCTCGCTCTGGGGAAGTTTGGAGGGGGGGAGATGAATATCGGATCCGACCTCGACCTCGTTTTCGTATACTCCGGGGTTGCAGAAGAGGGGGATGGTACCATGGCCCAAACGTTCGTTCGAAAACTGGTGCGGGAAACAGAGGGGGCGTATGAAATCGATCTTCAGATGCGACCGGAAGGGAAGAATTCACCCCCTGCCATTGAGTGGCAGTATTATAAAGAGTATCTCCGGGAGAGAGCCTCCCTGTGGGAGCGGCAGTCTCTGACGAAAGTCCGCCCGATCGCCGGAACGCCGGATTTTTGCAAAGAGGTATCGGACCATATCCAGCGCTCTGTGGCTCACGATCCGCTGCCTTCGGATTGGGTGGAGAAGATCAAAGGCATGCGGGAACAGATGGAACGTGAACGAGTCACGCCACGGTCCGGGGTCGATCTGAAGATGGGGAAGGGAGGGTTGGTCGATCTGGAGTTCCTGCTCCAAATCCTCGCTTTGAGGTATGGAAGGGAGAAAGAGAGTCCGATCCCTCCAGGTTCCATGAAGGCCGTCAGAGAATTTGTCGGACGGAAAATACTTACAAGAGGTGAGGGAAACAGTATCACTTCGAATCTTGTCGCTCTCCGTTCTCTGGAGACGTTGATCAGAATCAATGCGGATTCCACCGAGTTCGTCCTTCCGACTGACCCGATGAAACTCAAGGTACTGGCGGCGGGCATGGAAGCTTCATCGGTGAAGAAACTCCTCATGCGAGTTACCATCATGCGAAAAGAAAACCGATCGCTTTTTCTTCACACTATACGAAGAGTGAGAAAAGGGTGAAGAGAGTGACGGACATGAAGCTTCACGAAAATGCCGTCGCGGCGTTTGCCGGGGTGGTCTGTTTCTTCGTGTACCGTACGACGATGGCCCCCGGTCTTTCCTTCATCGATAGTGGTGAGCTTGCATCCGTGGCCACGACCCTCGGGATCGCCCATCCAACCGGGTACCCTCTTTTCTCCCTTTTGGGACGCATCGTCGTTATGGCTCCCGGGGGGTTGGAAGAGATTACTCTCCTGAATATCTTCGGATCGCTTGTCACCTCTCTTGCCGTTGTTTTCTTTTTCAAGTGTGCCGTCCGGATGCGAGCGCTCGTTGTTCGCGGGGAGGAGAGGTCCATCCTGGGAGACTTGTTGCCGGCGCTCGCTGGGTCTCTCGTGTTCGGCCTTTCGACCACGGTCTGGACTCAATCGGCGGTGATCGAAGTGTACGCCCTCCACCTGTTCCTCTTGTTGGCAATGCTTTCCACCTTTCTGAAAGCGATGCGTGACTTACGTGCCGACCCCAACGAGGTTCCGCGGGGTCTGTTTCTGGCTTCGTTCCTGCTTGGGCTGGGGTTTGCCAACCACATGACAACAATCCTGATCGTTCCGGCATTGCTGTTTCTCTATGTCCGGACATGGGGCATGCAGCGGGAGGGGGTGATTCTGCTCGGAAAGCTCCTTCTTTTTTTTCTTCTTGGTCTCTCCCTCTATCTGTACCTCCCTCTCCGGGCGGCGAGCCAGCCCGTGATGGATTGGGGTCATCCGGTATCGTTCGAGAAGTTTTTCTGGCATGTCTCCGGCAAGCAGTACCGAAGCTGGTTTTTTTCCGGCTTTGAGAGCGCCGGTAATCAATTCCGTTATTTTACTTCGAACCTTCCAACGGAGTTCCATTGGGTTGCCTGTGTTGTTGCTTTGCTTGGTATCCTTTACCTTCTTCGCCGGAACAGACAATTGTTGTACTTTCTCGGAATTGCAGGTGGAACATGCCTGTTCTATTCGATCAATTATGATATCCACGACATCGACTCGTATTTTCTTCTTGTGTACGTCGTGATAGGATTTCTGGTGATCTTTGGATTTGAATACCTACGATCGGTTGTCACGGAGAGGATTGTTCCCTGGATCGTTCTCGCGATGTTTACGATTCCTGTGTTACAGTACACCGGCAACAGGAACGAGGTGGATGAATCGGATAACTTTCTCGTTCACGATTACACGATGAATATCCTGAACAACCTTGAACGGAACGCTGTTGTGTTCAGTTATCAATGGGACTTTTTCGTCTCCCCCTCTTTATACTACCAGCGGGTCAGGGGCGTGAGGCCGGACGTTGTCGTACTTGATAAAGAGTTGTTTCGCCGATCGTGGTATTTCATTCATCTCGAACGTCAGGTTCCATGGCTCATAGAACGTTCGAAAGATAAGGTCGATGCGTTCCTTGGGGAACTCTATAAATTCGAGCATGATCTCCCTTACAACCCGCAGGTCATAGAATCGAGATTTGTGGGGATGATTAACGATTTTATTGAAAAAACAGTGGAAGACAGGCCTGTTTACGTGGGTCCGGAGGTAGAAGTGGAATTTGGATCAAGACACACGCGGGTTCCGGAGGGGTTGTTGTTCAGGTTAAAGGGGTCGGAACGGCCAGTTTTGGCAAAAAAGCCTGAAATTTTCTACAGAAAGGCCAAAATTGAGAATCCATATTCCAGGCTCATCAAAACCAAGTATGCTCAAATGCTCATGTTGACGGCCCTAAGGCTTCGCGATGAAGGAATGTTCGGGGAAGCAAGCGAGATCGTAGCGAAAGTCGTCGAGATTGAACCGGCATTCCAGCCGGCCCTTCAAATGCGGCAACAACTTGAGTCCGTTCAGCAAATGCGATGATGAAAGGAGCAGGGGGAGAGGGGGTTCTCATGAGGAATTTTACAGTTTTTTTTAAAGGAGACGTTGACTCTATAGCAATTTTTATTATATTGCAAGGCTCAAAAATCCGCTCTCGAGTCTAAAATCTCACCAGATTTTTGGAAACCTGAACGCTGCGGATGTGCTTTATTGTTTTTGGAGGGGGGAAGTCCGTCGTGAAGGGATTCTTCTTTTACATCGGGAGTGTCGAATATCGCGCATCGCGCTGGCGTAGCTCAGTTGGTAGAGCAGCTGACTTGTAATCAGCAGGTCGACGGTTCGAGTCCGCCCGCCAGCTCCATCAGGACAGAGGAGAGACGGAGGAGATAAGCAGATTGGTACGCTCAACCGGTCTCGCTGCTTATCGCAGACTTCGGGCAGGTAGCGAAGTGGTTAAACGCATCAGACTGTAAATCTGACGGCTTATGCCTTCGGAGGTTCGAATCCTTCCCTGCCCACTGAGCATTGGACATTGCAAATTACAATATTCAATGAAACGCGGGAGTAACTCAGTTGGTAGAGTCACAGCCTTCCAAGCTGTTGGTCGCGGGTTCGAGTCCCGTCTCCCGCTCCACAGGAAAGCGATTGAAGGCAGGGGGAAAGAGTCACAGCCCTCCAAGTCCCGTTCCGACGAAACTTGCGGAGCAAGTTTCAAGTCGGAACGAGGATCCACGATTCGGCAATCACTCCCCTTCGCGTTCGCTCAGGGTCGTGAGCCGAATCGGGACTGTTGGTCGCGGGTTCGAGTCCCGTCTCCCGCTCCAAACAATTAAAAATGAAGAATTGAAAAAGGGATAGCCGAAACGGCATTATGTCTCCGGAGAGCTTTCGCTTCAATCCGAGTTTTCGATTCAATTTTTCGTTTTAAATTTTGCATTTTGAATTTTTCAATGACCCGCTTGCGTAGCTCAGTTGGTAGAGCACGTCCTTGGTAAGGACGAGGTCACCGGTTCAATCCCGGTCGCAAGCTCCAGGCAGAAACGAGATTCACCTATTCGGAGAATACAGTCGTGAGAGACATCATCACCTTGGAATGTTCCACCTGCAAGCGGCGCAACTACAGTACCACGAAGAACAAGAAGACGCAGACGGGGCGTGTGGAGTATAAGAAGTTTTGCCAGTGGTGTAAGAAACGGACTCCTCACAAAGAGACGAAGTAAAGACGTCCTCGTGAGCTGGGTGCGTGGCAGGAGGCAATACCCACCTGATTGGTTCCCTACGTCAGTAGCTCAATTGGTAGAGCAGCGGTCTCCAAAACCGCAGGTTGGGGGTTCGAGTCCCTCCTGACGTGCAGAGCGTTGGTTTGGGCGTCCGGGTTCATCTGTCTACGAAAGCAAAGTCGATGAAAGAAAAAATCCTAAACTTCTTCAACGATGTCGTGAAAGAGATGGGAAAGGTCACGTGGCCTTCACGTGAGGAACTCGTCGAATCGACAAAAATCGTTATTCTCGTGTCACTCATCATCTCCGTCTTTACCTGGGGGATCGACACGGTGTTGAGCGAAGTCCTGAAAGCCATTTTGTAATAGTCCGAGAGAACCGAGTTGGATAAACGCTGGTATGTTGTTCGGACCTATTCGGGTCACGAACTCAAAGTCAAAGCCTACATTGAGCAGGAAGCTGCGCGCGCGAACCTTTCGGAGAGGATCTCCAGCGTCATGATCCCTTCCGAAAAAGTGATCGAGGTCAAGGACGGGAAGAAGAAAGCCAAGGTGAAGAACTTTTTCCCCGGCTACGTCCTCGTCGAGGCGATCCTGGATAAGGAAACCATCCACCTCATTCTCGAGGCCCCCTCCGTGCTCGGGTTCGTCCCGGACAAAAACAATCCTGCACCGCTGCAGCCCGACGAGGTTCGCAGGCTCATTGGAAAAATGGAATCCAAGGAGGATGTGGAGCTGGTGGAGATTCCGTTCAAGAGCGGCGATCCGGTCAAGGTGGTCGAAGGGCCGTTCAATAATTTCTCCGGCTGGGTTCAGGAGGTCAATCCTGAAAAGATGAAAGTGAAGGTCATGGTCAGCATTTTCGGCCGCAAGACCCCCGTTGAGCTGGATTTCGTTCAAGTCGAATTGGAAAAATAATCCGTTAAAGGTAGATCCATGGCAAAAAAAATAACCGGTTACATCAAATTACAGATTCCCGCTGGTTCGGCAAACCCCGCTCCCCCGGTGGGTCCCGCCCTTGGCCAAAAGGGCGTGAACATCATGGAGTTCTGCAAGCAGTTCAATGCCAGGACCAAGGACCAGCAGGGGTTGATCATCCCTGTGATCATCACCGTCTTCAACGATAAGTCGTTTACCTTTATCACCAAGACGCCGCCTGCCGCAACGTTGCTGCTGCGGGCCTCGAAGCTGCCGAAGGGTTCCGGCGAACCGAACCGGAACAAAGTGGGGAAGGTGACCAGCGCCCAGGTGCGTGAGATTGCCGAGCTCAAGATGCCGGATCTCAACGCCTCGAACATCAAGACCGCCATGAGCATGGTCGCCGGCACCGCGCGCAGTATGGGTATTACGGTCGAAGACTGATTTTCCATGTACCATCATTCAGCGAGTGTGATTGTATGAAACAGAAAAGCAAGCGGTTCAGGGCGGTTGCGACCAAGGTCGAACCGAAGAACTACACCATCAACGAAGCGGTGCGGAAGGTGAAAGAGACGGCCACGGCAAAGTTCTCCGAAGCGGTCGATATCGCGGTCCGTCTCGGCGTCGACCCCAAGAAGGCAGACCAGGCGATTCGCGGAACGGTCGCGTTACCGCATGGGATCGGCAAGGCCGTGCGTGTTCTGGTGGTGGCGAAGCCCCCCAAGGATGACGAAGCCCGGGAAGCCGGCGCCGACCATGTCGGGTTCCAGGAATATCTGGAGAAGCTCCAGCAGGGCTGGGCGGATATCGACGTGATCATCGCGACGCCCGACGTCATGGGCGATCTGGGAAAGCTGGGACGCGTCCTCGGTCCCCGCGGCCTGATGCCGAACCCGAAGAGCGGAACGGTCACGATGGATGTTGCCAAGGCGGTCAAGGAGATCAAGGCGGGGAAAATTGAGTTCCGTGTCGACAAAGCGGGCATTATCCATGCCACCGTCGGAAAAGCGAACTTCGAACCGGAAAAACTTGCAGAGAATATCCATTCGTTCCTGAACACCGTCATCCGGTTGAAACCCTCGACGGCAAAAGGGACGTATGTCAAGAGCATTGCGATCTCGACGACGATGGGACCCGGCGTCCACATCGATACGCACGAGCTTGCCGCTCACTAACGACGTGGCATGCTGCGGAACGATTGCAGCATGGCGTTACGGCCGGAACGATCTCCGGGACGCCTCAAAAAGTTTACGCACTCACAATTCAAAACATTCCGTGGTCCGGTGCCCGCAAGGGGCTTCTCACCGGGCTGCGCAACAGGCTCCCTGTCGATGGTGGACGGGGAGATGATTCATCGAAAAGGTAGATCATGAACCGAACGGACAAAGAGGCGATCATCGCCGAAGTTGCCGAGAAGGTTTCGCGCGCATCAGCCCTCTACTTTGCCGATTTTTCCGGACTGACGGTTGAGCAGGAGACAGAGCTCCGCCGCGAATTCCGGAAGGCAGGGATAGAGTACCGGGTGGTGAAAAACACTCTCGCGAAGAAAGCCTTGGAGCAACTCAGCGGATTTGATCGCGTGTATGATAAGCTGGTGGGGCCGACCGGTATTGCTTTCAGTTACGATGATATCGTCGCACCCGCGAAGATCATCAAGAAGTTCCATGAGAAGTCGGGGAAGTTTACGCTCAAGGCAGCCGTGCTCGAGAAGCAGGTCTTCGAAGGCGCACAGCTTGACGCTCTTTCCTCCCTTCCGTCGAAGAAGGAACTTCTGGGCGGTATCGTCGGCAGCCTGCACGCGCCGATCTCCGGCGTGGTCGGGGCTATCGGTGCAGTGATGCGCGACCTGGTCAATGTGATCGACGCCATCGAAAAGAAAAAAGCGGCTTAACCGATTTTCAGTTTCGAAGAACACTTACTTAAAGGAGAATGGCAATGTCAGCAGTAGTCGAAATCGTTGAAAAAATTGAGAAGCTGACGCTTCTCGAAGCAGCAGAATTGAAGAAGGCGCTCGAAGAGAAGTTCGGCGTCACAGCGGCCGCGCCGATGATGATGGCCGCGATGCCGGGGGCCGCCGCCGCCCCCGCAGCCGAAGAGAAGACCGAGTTCAACGTCGAGTTGAAGGAGGCCGGTGCGCAGAAGATCAATGTGATCAAGGTCGTGCGCGCAGCAACAGGTCTCGGTTTGAAGGAAGCCAAAGACCTCGTCGATGGCGCTCCGAAGGTTGTGAAGGAAGGTCTGAACAAGGATGAGGCTGAAAAGCTGAAGAAAGAGCTCGAAGAAGCAGGTGCGAAGGTTGAGTTGAAGTAACAGCTCTTTTGGACTTTTCAGGATTCACCCTTGTTGGAAGAACCGCACAATCCATATTGAAAACGCACTCATAGCCGATAGTTCGCCCCCATCGCGTGGGTTGGAGCTATCGGCTTGAGCCGTCTATATGGAGGGAGTGTCCGGATCGGTGGTGGCGATAGACCTCCATCCTCTCTCGGCCTCTCATGTTCTGCCACGCGGGCTCAGAATGTTGGTTGATGGCTCACACTTTATCATTCAGAAGGAGTGGTTGACTTGAAAAACCAATCCAACGGCACGAACGGCCGGATTTCCTTTGGCCGCATCCCATCCGTCATTGAAACGCCCGATCTGCTCAACGTGCAGACCGACTCGTTCAACAAGTTTTTACAGCCCGATACCGTCCCCCACCGCCGGAGGAAACAGGGGCTCCAGCAGGTGTTCGAGATGAACTTCCCGATCACCGATGCGCGGGAAAATTTCCTTCTCGAGTTTGTCGAGTACTACGTCGAAAAGCCGAAGTATTCCGTCGTGGAGTGCCAGGAGCGGGGATTGACGTTCTCCGTTCCCCTGAAGGCCCAGCTCCGACTCTCCTCTAAGAAGGAGGGGAGCGACGAGTTTACCGATACCATCGAGCAGGAAGTGTATTTGGGGAACCTCCCTGCGATGACCCAGCGGGGCACCTTTATCATCAACGGCGCCGAGCGTGTGGTCGTCAGCCAGTTGCACCGCTCTCCCGGTGTGTTCTTCGGTGAGTCCGTCCACCCGAACGGCACCATGATGTATTCCGCCCGCATCATCCCGTTCCGCGGGTCGTGGGTGGAGTTCTCGACCGACATCAACAACGTGATGTATGCCTACATCGACCGGAAGAAGAAGTTTCCCGTTACCACGCTGCTCCGCGCGCTTGGGTACTCTTCGGACGATGAGATCCTTAACTTGTTTGAGCTTGTTGAGGAAATCGACGTCAACAAGGTCAACCTCCGCGACTTCGTCGGCCGCACGATCTGCAGCGACGTCTTCGACAAGAAGACCGGCGAGATCTTCATTAACAAGGATGCGAAGCTGACGGAAGATCATCTCAAGCAGATCAAGAAATCGGATATCAAGAAAATCCGTTTCCTGAAATCGGAGGCGACCGAACAGAGCTCCGTTATCGCCAACACGATTTTGCGCGATGCGGCCCGTTCCGAAGAGGACGCACTCGAAACAATTTACTCCCAGCTCCGCTCCGGCGAAGCTCCCGACCTCGAAACAGCCAAGAACCTGATCGACCGCCTTTTCTTTAATCCCAAGCGTTATGACCTGGGCGATGTCGGACGGCATCGGATGAACGCGAAGCTCGGGGTGACCATTAAAGAGGATGTCACCACCCTGACGCGCGAGGATATCGTCGCCATTGTGAAATACCTGATCGATCTCCAGCAAGGGAAGCGAACCGTGGACGATATCGATCACCTGGGGAACCGGCGTGTCAGGACCGTCGGCGAACAGCTCGCCCAGCAGTTCAATGTCGGTCTGTCACGCATGACCCGCACCATCCGGGAACGGATGAACCTGCGCGATGCGGAGACCATCACGCCTCAGGACCTGGTGAATGCCCGGACCATTACCAGCGTGATCAACGCCTTCTTTGGGACCAACCAGTTATCGCAGTTTATGGACCAGACCAACCCGTTGGCGGAAATGACGCACAAGCGGCGCGTGTCCGCACTCGGCCCCGGTGGTCTGACGCGTGAGCGTGCAGGCTTCGAGGTGCGCGACGTCCATTATACCCACTATGGCCGTCTCTGTCCCATCGAGACGCCTGAGGGTCCGAACATTGGGCTGATCTCCTCGCTCTGTATCCATGCCCGCATCAACGATTTCGGATTTATCGAGACGCCGTACCGCAAGGTGAAGAACGGCAAAGTCACGGAGGAGATCGAGTTCCTTGCCGCGGAGAAAGAAGATGAAGTGACGATCGCCCAGGCGAACGCCATTGTCGATGAACGGGGCAAGTTCGGGGAAGAGCGTGTGAAGGCACGGTTCCAGAGCGATTACCCGGTTGTGGAGCCCGACAAGCTGCAATACATGGATGTCGCTCCCAACCAGATTGTCAGCGCCGCCGCGGCGTTGATTCCGTTCCTCGAGCATGATGACGCCAACCGCGCCCTGATGGGTTCAAACATGCAGCGCCAGGCTGTGCCCTTGTTGATCCCGCAATCCCCGCTGGTCGGCACCGGTCTTGAGGAGAAGCTTGCCCGTGATTCGCGCACGGTGATCGTGGCCGAGCGGAACGGTATGGTCGAATCCGTTTCGGCCGACAGCATTATTGTGCAATACGACATCGACGAGAACAGTACGGAGGCGATTGTCAGCTTTGACGACAAACGCCGCGTCGAGTATAAATTGACAAAGTTTTTCCGGACCAATCAGGATACCTGCATCAACCAGCAGCCGATCGTTCAGACCGGGCAACGCATCAAACGCAATGACGTTCTTGCGGACGGATGTGCGACGGAGGACGGCGAGCTCGCGCTGGGCCGCAACGTTCTGGTGGCGTTTATGCCGTGGCGCGGGTACAACTTCGAAGATGCCATTATCGTCAGCGAGCGGATCGTTGCGGAAGACGTGTTCACGTCGATCCACATCGAGGAGTTTGAACTCCAGGTCCGCGATACCAAGCGCGGCGAAGAGGAGCTCACGCGTGAAATTCCAAACGTCAGCGAGGAAGCGACCAAGGACCTCGATGAGAACGGGATCATTCGCATCGGCGCCGAAGTAAACGAAGGGGATATCCTGATCGGCAAGATCACGCCGAAGGGGGAAACCGATCCGACACCGGAGGAGAAGCTGCTGAAGGCGATCTTCGGCGAGAAAGCCGGCGATGTGAAGGACGCATCGTTGAAGGCCCCCCCGGGCATGAAAGGCGTGGTGATCTCCACCAAGCTCTTCAGCCGGAAGAAGAAGGACACCGAGAGCAAGAAGGAAGATAAAAAGAAGCTCGAGTCGCTGGAACGGTCGCGCAAAAAGGATATCAAGGAACTGCAGGAGAAACTGGCGAAAAAACTCGGACAATTGCTCGCCGGGGAAAAGTCCGCAGGCATCCGCGATGCCGACGGCAACGTCGTCCTCCGCAGTGGAACCGCCATCAAGGATGATACCTTCCTTACGATGGAGAATCTCGATGCGCTCGACTTCAATCAGGATTGGATCGACGACAAGCGGAAAAATAATCTCGTGACCAAGCTTCTGGAGAACTACAAACAGAAGTTGAGCGAGATCGAAGAGCTCTACCGGCACGAAAAGAACAAAGTCCAGCTCGGTGACGAGCTCGCCCCGGGGATCGTCCAACTCGCGAAAGTGTTCGTGGCGAAGAAACGCAAACTCTCCGTCGGCGATAAGATGGCCGGGCGTCACGGGAATAAGGGTGTCGTCTCGACGATCGTTCCGGTGGAGGACATGCCGTTTCTGCCGGACGGCACACCGGTCGACCTGGTGTTGAACCCGTTGGGCGTTCCTTCCCGTATGAACATCGGACAGTTGTTTGAACTCGCCCTCGGATGGGCGGGGTTCAAACTTGGACACAAGTACGCGTCGCCGATCTTCGACGGCGCTTCGTGGGAGGAAGTGGAGGAGGAACTCAAGAAGGCCGGACTGCAGGGAAATTCCAAAACCGTGCTCATCGACGGCAGAAGCGGGGATCCCTTCGATCAGGAGGTGACGGTCGGGTACCTCTATATGATGAAGCTCTCCCATCTCGTCGACGATAAGATCCATGCGCGGTCCATCGGGCCCTACTCGCTGATCACCCAGCAGCCGCTGGGAGGCAAGGCGCAGTTTGGCGGTCAACGCTTCGGGGAGATGGAGGTGTGGGCGCTGGAGGGATATGGCGCTGCGCACGTTCTCCAGGAAATCCTCACCGTCAAGTCCGACGACGTCGTCGGACGGGCAAAGGTCTATGAGGCGATTGTCAAGGGCGACAACCTGCCCGAGCCGAACGTGCCGGAATCGTTCAACGTTCTCGTCCGGGAATTGCAGGGTCTTGGATTGGAAGTCAAGATCGAATAACCAGCGGTCTTGTTCCATTCGCGACCTTGAACAACTCTACGAGTTGTAGTCGACAACACTGTTAATGGAGGTAGTCCATGCCGTTCTCAATGTCTGAAGTGATCGCAAAAAAGACATTCTCAAAGATTACAATCAGCCTTGCTTCGCCGGATATGATCCTTTCCCGTTCCCACGGGGAGGTGACCAAGCCGGAAACGATCAACTACCGTTCCTTCCGTCCCGAAAAAGACGGGTTGTTCTGTGAAAAAATCTTCGGTCCGGTGCGCGACTGGGAGTGCCATTGCGGGAAGTACAAGCGGATCCGGTACAAAGGGATCACGTGCGACCGTTGCGGCGTCGAGGTGACCCAGAAGAGCGTTCGCCGCGAGCGCATGGGGCATATCGCCCTGGCTGTTCCTGTGGTTCACATTTGGTACTTCCGCTCGCTGCCAAGCAAGATCGGGTACATTCTCGGTCTCTCCAGCAAGGAGCTCGAGAAGATCATCTACTATGAATCCTATGTCGTCATTAATCCGGGAACCACGGGGTTGCAGAAGCAGGACCTGATCACGGAGGACCAGTTCCTCGAGATCATCGCCTCGCTGCCGGAGAACAACGACGATCTTGACGAGACCGATCCGAAAAAGTTCATCGCGAAGATGGGTGGGGACGCGATCAAGGACCTGCTCCATCGCGTCAACGTCGAAGAGCTCGCAAATGGATTGCGGACAGAAGTCAAGACCGAGACCTCGATCCAGAAGAAGACCGAAGCCCTCAAGCGGCTTCGTGTGGTGGAGGCGTTCCGGAAAAGCGAAGAGACGGCACCCAACCGGCCGGATTGGATGGTCCTGGATGTCATTCCCGTCATTCCTCCCGAGTTGAGGCCGCTCGTTCCCCTGGAAGGGGGGCGCTTCGCGACCTCCGATCTGAACGATCTGTACCGTCGCGTGATCATCCGCAACAACCGTCTCAAGAGGCTCATTGAGATCAAGGCGCCCGAGGTGATCCTGCGCAACGAGAAGCGCATGCTGCAGGAAGCGGTCGATTCCCTTTTGGATAACTCGCGCCGTGTCAATGCCGTGCGCAGCGACAATAACCGCGCGCTCAAGTCCCTCTCCGATATGCTGAAAGGGAAGCAGGGAAGGTTCCGTCAGAACCTCCTCGGAAAGCGCGTGGATTATTCCGGCCGTTCCGTGATCGTGGTTGGCCCGGAGCTGAAGCTGCACGAGTGCGGTCTTCCGAAGGACATGGCGGTGGAGTTGTTCAAGCCCCAGATTATCCGAAAGCTCATCGAGCGCGGGTTGGTGAAGACCGTCAAGAGTGCAAAGAAGATGGTCGACAAGAAGGGGCCCGAGGTATGGGACATCCTCGATCATATCATCGACGGACATCCCGTGCTCCTCAACCGCGCACCGACACTTCACCGCCTGGGCATCCAGGCCTTCCAGCCGGTGCTGGTCGAAGGGAAAGCGATTCGTATCCACCCGATGGTCTGCACCGCATTTAATGCGGACTTCGACGGCGACCAGATGGCGGTGCACGTGCCCCTCTCCTATGAGGCACAACTCGAAGCCCGGTTGCTTATGCTGTCCAGTCATAACATCCTTTCGCCCGCGAGTGGTGCTCCGGTTGTCACCCCAACGCAGGATCAGGTTCTGGGATGTTATTACCTGACCAAGTCGAAGGTCGGCGATACCGGTGAAGGGAAAGTATTTTATTCGCCTGAAGAGGCGGCGATTGCATACGACCAGGGCGTTGTCGGTTTGCATACCCGGGTCAGGGTTCGCATCGAAGGAAAGCTAATCGAGACGACCACGGGCCGGGTGATCTTCAACCAGATCCTCCCGTCCGGAGTGCCGTACATTAATGAGTTGCTGAACAAGCGCCGTTTGCTGCAGATTATCGCCATTGTGTTCCGGCGGTGCGGGAATCTGGAGACTGCCCATTTCCTGGACAAGCTGAAGACCCTCGGCTTTACCTATGCCACGAAGGGGGGCCTTTCAGTTTCCGTGGGCGATGTCCTTATTCCGAAGGAGAAATACGAGATTGTCGCCAAGGCGCAGAAGGACGTCGAAAACGTCGAGAACCAGTACTACCGCGGCTTCATCACGAACGGCGAACGGTATAATAAGGTGATCGATATCTGGACGCGCGCGACGAATCGTATTGCGGAAAGGCTCTTCGAGTCGCTGCAGCATTCTAGGGATGGGTTCAACTCCCTTTACATGATGGTCGATTCCGGCGCCCGCGGTTCCAAGGAACAGGTCCGCCAGCTTGCCGGTATGCGCGGTCTGATGGCGAAACCGCAAAAGAGCCTTTCGGGGGCAACGGGGGAATTGATCGAGAATCCGATCACCTCGAACTTCCGCGAAGGACTTTCGATCCTGGAGTACTTTATTTCAACGCACGGTGCCCGTAAGGGGCTTGCCGATACCGCCCTGAAAACAGCGGATGCCGGGTATCTGACACGCCGCCTTATCGACGTTGCTCAGGATGCCATTATTTCCGAGGAAGATTGCGGAACGATCCGCGGTGTTCTGACCGGTGCGCTGAAGGAAGGGGAGGATGTGAAGGAACCCCTGGCCGAACGTATCCTTGGTCGCGTCTCCGTTCACGATGTGACCGATCCCATGACCGGCGAGGTGATCGTGGATTCGGGTGCCATCATCGACGAAGAGAAGGCACAACGGATCTCGGAGACTTCGATTGAGTTGGTGGAAATCCGCTCGGCGCTGACGTGCGATGCACGGCGCGGCATTTGCGCAAACTGCTATGGACGCGATCTGACAACGGCAAAGATCGTTGAGCCGGGAACAGCCGTCGGAGTTATTGCAGCACAGTCCATCGGTGAGCCGGGGACGCAGCTGACCCTCCGGACCTTCCACACGGGAGGCACGGCAAGTTTGATCGCGGCTCAATCCCAGATCACTTCCAAGTTCGAGGGAAAGGTGAAGTTCGAGGGGGTGAAGTCGATCGAGATTACTTCCGAGCTCGGGAAGCAGTTGATTGCTTCAGGTCGTAGCGGTGTCATCAATATCGTCGACAGTGATAACAGGATCCTGACGAAGTATGATGTCCCGTACGGCGCGATCCTCCTGGTGTTTGACGGGAAGAGCGTTGCGAAGGGGGAGATGATTTACGAATGGGATCCGTACAACGCCGTCATTATTTCGGAACACAAGGGGACGATCAAGTACGTCGACCTCAAGGAGAACGTGACGTACCGTGAAGAGCCCGACGAGCAGACAGGCCATATTCAAAAGGTGGTTATCGACAGCCGCGAGAAGAGCCTGATTCCGGCCATTGCGATTATCGGTGCCAAGGGTCAGAAGCTCGCCTCGTACTCCGTTCCGACGCGCGCCCATTTGATTGTGGATGATGGCGAAGAGATCACGGCGGGAACGGTGTTGGTGAAAATTCCCCGCGACAGCGGCAAGACGCGGGATATTACCGGCGGTCTACCCCGCGTAACCGAGTTGTTTGAAGGTAGGCATCCGAACGACCCTGCGGTTGTCTCGGAGATCGACGGCATCGTTACGATCGGCCAGCCGAAGCGCGGTGCGCGTGAGGTGTTTGTCACGAGCCATGATGGAAAAGACAAACGGACCTATCTCGTCCCGCTGGGCAAGCACATCCTCGCGCAGGATAACGACGTGGTGCGAGCCGGTGAGCGGCTCTCCGCCGGAGCGATCGATCCGCACGACATCCTGAAGATCAAAGGGACCACCGCGGTCCAGGAATATCTCGTGAACGAGATCCAGGAAGTGTACCGGATGCAGGGGGTGAAGATCAATGATAAACACATCGAAGTGATTGTCCGGATGATGATGCAAAAAGAGAAGATCGTCGATCCGGGCGACACCAAGTACCTGGAAGGCGATAATGTCGATAAGTCAAAGTTGCACGACGAGAACGATTCGCTGGAAGGAAGAATCGTGATCCTCGGTAAGGGCGACTCCAAATTCAAGAACGGCCAGCTCTTACCAAAGAAAATGGTCCGGGAGTCGAACACCGAGCTGAAGAAAAAGACCAAGAAGGTGGCCGAATTCCGAGATACCGAGCCGGCGACATCCGAGCCGATCCTGCTCGGCATCACCCAGGCTTCGCTTACCACGGACAGCTTCATTTCAGCAGCCTCATTCCAGGAGACGACGAAAGTCCTGACCGATGCTGCCATTGAGGGCAAAGTAGACCATCTGCTCGGGTTGAAGGAAAACGTGATTATGGGCCATTTGATCCCTGCCGGAACGGGACAGAAGAGGTTCCGCAACATTATTGTTACTCCAAAGGAACCTGTCGCACCGGCTGCAACCGAAGCGATGCCAGCGGTCGGAGGGGCGGAGGCGCCTGCTCCTTCGAAAGAGAGAAAGCGCAAGACCCGGATTGTTGCCCAGTAAGTTTTAGAAATAGGGGTTGACAATAGGACTTAAATCTATTATCTTTGTAAGCTTTTTTATCAGGTTTCGCTAATAAAGGAGTCTCAACCGCTTGCCAACGCTGAATCAGCTAGTACGGAAGAGCCGGGAACAAGTGCTCTGGAAGAGCAAATCGCCTGCGTTGCAGTCCAGCCCGCAAAAACGGGGGGTTTGCACGAGGGTGTATACGACCACACCGAAGAAGCCGAATTCCGCGCTTCGGAAAGTGGCCCGTGTTCGTCTGACGAACCAGATCGAAGTCACTGCGTATATTCCGGGCGAGGGGCATAATTTGCAGGAACACTCGATCGTCCTGATTCGTGGCGGCAGGGTGAAGGACCTTCCGGGCGTCCGCTATCATATTATCCGTGGCACCCTTGATACCCAGGGTGTCCAGGACAGAAAACAGGCGCGGTCGAAGTACGGCGCAAAGAAGCCGAAAGCATAATTACTCCTATCGCTTATGAGAAAGAAACGATCTTCAAAACGTATTGTCATCCCTGATCCGAAGTATCAGGATGTCATGGTTGCGCGGTTTGTGAACTGTCTCCTCAAGCAGGGGAAGAAACATATCGCTCGCGGCATCCTGTACGGGGCGTTCGACATTATCGAGGAACGGACGAAGAACAACAAGCCGGTGGAAGTGTTCAAGAAGGCGTTAAGCAACGCTTCCCCCATTATTGAGGTCCGTGCCCGTAGAGTCGGTGGTGCTACCTATCAAGTTCCCACAGAAGTTCGCCCCGAGCGGCGAACCGCTCTCGCAATCCGTTGGCTGATCAACTACGCCAAAGAGCGCTCGGATAAATCGATGGCCCATAAACTTGCTGCTGAGTTTATGGCGGCCGCCTCCGGTGAAGGCGGCGCGATCAAAAAGAAGGATGATGTCCATCGGATGGCAGAGGCGAATAAGGCCTTTGCTCACTTTAAGTGGTAATCGTTGTAGAATTATCCTTTTCATAACAATTTAAGAGACTTGTCCTTTCCGTAAGGGTGAGCTATCCCTTGCGGAAATGTAGTTACTCTATGCCCCGAGACTATTCTTTAGAGAAAACGAGAAACATCGGCATCATGGCCCACATCGATGCCGGGAAGACCACGACGACGGAACGCATCCTGTTCTATACGGGTGTTCTGCATCGCATGGGTGAAGTGCACGACGGCGCCGCAACAATGGATTGGATGGAGCAGGAAAAAGAGCGCGGTATTACCATTACCAGCGCCGCGACAACCTGTTTCTGGAATGACCATCGCGTCAATATTATCGACACCCCGGGTCACGTCGACTTCACCATTGAGGTGGAGCGTTCGTTACGCGTTCTCGATGGCGCTGTGGCGCTCTTCTGCTCCGTCGGCGGAGTAGAACCACAATCGGAGACCGTCTGGCGTCAGGCGGACAAATACGGCGTTCCCCGCATTGCGTTTGTGAACAAGATGGACCGCGCGGGAGCGGATTTTCTGGGCGTTGTGGAAATGATGAAACAGCGCCTGAAGGCAAATGCCGTCCCGGTGCAGCTTCCGGTCGGTGAGGGAGACATGTTCGCCGGCATCATCGACCTGATTACCATGAAGGCCCGCATGTACCGCGAAGGGACGCAGGGAACGTCATGGGATGATATTGAGATTCCCCCGTCCCTTGCTCCCAAAGCGAACGAGTACAGGATCAAGATGCTTGAGGCTGTGGCGGATGAAGATGACAGCCTGTTGGAAAAATACCTCGAGGGAAAGCATATTTCCCCGGAAGAGATTAAAAGGGTGCTCCGAAGCGCCACCTTGAAGGTGAGCATCATCCCCGTCCTGTGCGGCTCATCCTTCAAGAACAAAGGGGTCCAGTTGCTCTTGGATGGGGTGATCGATTTCCTTCCCGCTCCGCTTGATATTAATGGCGGCGAGGTACATGGACATCACCCGCACCGCGCGGATGACGTGATCCGCAAAATCAGCGATGACGAGAAATTCACAGCCCTGGCTTTCAAGATCATGACTGACCCGTTTGTCGGGCGCCTGACATATTTTCGGATTTATGCCGGAACCCTGTCTTCCGGCTCTTATGTGTACAACGTTACTTCGGACCGGAAGGAGAGAATCGCCCGTATCCTCCGGATGCACGCCAATCACCGCGAGGAAGTCGCCGAGGCGTACGCAGGCGACATTGTTGCGGCGATCGGCATGAAAAATACCCGGACCGGCGATACTTTGACAAACGAGGAAGACCCTGTCATCCTTGAGCGTATGGTGTTCCCGGAGCCGGTGATCGATGTCGCGATCGAGCCCAAGACCAAGGCCGACCAGGAGAAACTGGGCGAGGCGCTTCAGAAGCTCGCGGAGGAAGATCCCACGTTCCGCGTTTCGTCGAACGAGGAGACGGGACAGACGATCATCAGCGGCATGGGCGAGTTGCACCTGGAGATCATTGTCGATCGTATGAAGCGGGAGTTCCGAGTGGAGGCGAACGTCGGCAAGCCACAGGTTGCGTACAAGGAGACGATTACCAAGAAAGTTACGGCGGAGGGAAAGTTTGTCCGCCAGAGTGGTGGCCGAGGTCAGTATGGCCATGTCGTGATCGAGATGGAGCCGAACGAGAAGGGGAAGGGATTCGAGTTCGAGAACGAGATCATCGGAGGCGTTGTCCCGAAAGAGTACGTCAAACCGACTGAGCAGGGGATTGTCGAGGCGATGCGGAACGGTGTTCTCGCCGGCTACCCGGTCGAGGATATCAAAGTAAGGTTGATCGACGGTTCGTTCCACGCAGTCGACTCCTCGGAAATGGCCTTCAAGGTTGCCGGTTCGATGGCGTTCAAAGAAGCGGCGAGAAAAGCAGGCCCGATTATTCTTGAGCCAATCATGGCTGTCGAGGTCGTAACCCCGGAAGAGTATCTGGGCGATGTGATGGGCGATCTGAATTCCCGTCGGGGGAAAATCGAGGGGATGAACCCCCGCAAGGATGCCCAGGTGGTCAAGGCGATGGTCCCCTTGTCCGAGATGTTCGGGTATGCGACGGTGGTCCGGTCAATGACCCAAGGGCGGGCGCTTTACACGATGCAGTTCTCCCATTACGAACAAGCGCCCAGGTCAATTGCCGACGGGATTATCGAGAAAATCAAAGGCAAAGAAGCGGTCACTGCTTGAAGAATTTAACGAAGTACCAGTCTACAGACACAACGAAAGGAGATCACTCCAATGGCAAAGGGTAAATTTGATCGCAGCAAACCGCACGTAAACGTCGGTACGATCGGCCACGTTGACCACGGGAAGACAACCCTCACCGCGGCCATTACGATGGTTCTTGCAAAGAAAGGTTTGTCGGAAATTCGGACGTTCGATTCCATCGACAACGCCCCGGAGGAAAAAGCCCGCGGTATCACAATCGCGACAGCGCACGTCGAGTACTCCACCGAGAACCGGCACTACGCACATGTCGACTGCCCGGGTCACGCTGATTATGTGAAGAACATGATCACCGGTGCCGCCCAGATGGACGGCGCCATCCTCGTCGTTGCCGCGACCGACGGTCCGATGCCCCAAACGCGCGAGCATATCCTGCTGGCACGCCAGGTCGGTGTGCCCCGTATCGTTGTGTTCATGAACAAAGTTGATGCCGTCGATGATCCGGAGCTGCTGGATCTCGTTGAGCTCGAGCTCCGCGACCTTCTGAAAAAGTATGAATTCCCCGGCGACGAGATTCCCATTATCCGCGGATCCGCGCTGAAGGCCATGGAAGCCTCCCTGCGTCCCGATGTCAAGGGCGATGATCCCGCTTTCAAGAGCATTACCGAGTTGATGGCGGCGGTCGATTCGTACGTGCCCATCCCGAAGCGCGATGTAGAAAAGCCCTTCCTGATGCCGATCGAGGACGTGTTCTCGATTACCGGTCGTGGTACCGTCGGCACGGGTCGTGTCGAGCGCGGTCATGCCAAGGTCGGCGACGAAGTCGAGGTGATCGGTCTCGGTGCTCACAAGAAAACCGTGATCACCGGTGCAGAGATGTTCCGCAAGGAGCTGGATGAGGTGCGGGCGGGTGACAATGCCGGCCTTCTGCTCCGCGGCGTTGAAAAGAACGAGCTGGAACGCGGTATGGTGGTTGCGAAACCGGGCTCCATTACACCGCATAAGAAGTTCACGGCCCAGGTCTACGTGCTGAAGAAGGAGGAAGGTGGACGCCACACGCCGTTCCTGAACGGCTACCGTCCGCAGTTCTACTTCCGCACAACGGACGTGACCGGCGTCGTGACGCTCCCCAGCGGTGTGGAGATGGTGATGCCCGGCGACAACCTCGATGCGATCAACGTGGAACTGATTTCCGAGATCGCCATGGAGGAAGGTCTCCGCTTCGCTATCCGCGAAGGTGGACGCACCGTCGGCGCAGGTGTTGTGACGAAGATCGTTGAATAATAACTCCCGGGTTCCGGCCCTCTGCCGGAACCCGCTGCTGTTTCATGCTGTCTATCAGCGAGGATGAATCGTTGGCTGGTCAAAAGATACGCATCAAATTGAAGTCGTACGATCATAACCTGATCGATAAATCGGCTGAAAAAATTATCAAGACCGTGAAGTCGACGGGGGCCGTTGTGTCCGGTCCCATCCCGTTGCCGACCAAGCGGTCGCTCTTCGTGGTGAACCGTTCGCCGCACGTTGACAAGAAATCGCGCGAGCAGTTCGAGACCCGGTCGCACAAGCGGCTGATCGACATTCTCAACTCCACGAGCAAGACCGTCGATTCCCTGATGAAGCTGGAATTGCCGGCCGGGGTGGATGTCGAGATCAAGGTGTAGTGACGGCGACGACGAGGAACGAATTGACCATTGTGGTTTCCCTGCCCGGACACAAAAGAGTGAGTCGGTCGGGAGATGACTCAGGAGTAGAACAGTGAGCGGCATGTTAGGTAAAAAACTTGGAATGACGAGTATCTTCGATGAGAACGGGCAGATGATCCCGTGCACCATCATCGAAGCCGGGCCGTGCTACGTTACCCAGATCAAGACGAAAGAGAAGGACGGGTACGATGCGGTGCAGCTTGGCTACGATGAGATCAACGAACGGCTCGCCAACAAACCGATGAAGGGGCACCTCAGAAAGTCAGGAGTCAAGCCGCTTCGTCTTCTCTCAGAGTTCCGCAGCTTCAACGGCACCAAGCTGGAGCTGGGCGCGGAGTTGAAGGTGGACCTCTTTCAGCAAGGGGACACCGTGGACGTCACCGGCCGCTCGAAAGGGCGGGGCTTTCAGGGCGTTGTGAAGCGTCACCACTTCGGCGGCGTCGGCATGACGACCCACGGACAGTCCGATCGCGTGCGCGCTCCCGGATCCATCGGCGGAAGTTCGTATCCCTCGCGTGTCTTCAAGGGCATGCGGATGGCCGGCCGGATGGGGGGCGAACGCGTCACGGTCAAGAACCTGACCGTCGTGAAGGTGATCTCCGATTCCAATATCCTGATCGTCAAGGGATCGGTCCCCGGTGCAATCAACAGTTACGTGGAAATTATCAAACAGGACTGAGTCCTTGTTTCGAGGATGAACTGCAATGGAGCTTGAAGTTTATAAAAAAGACGGAAGCATGAGCGGCGAGAAGGTGAAGCTGGCGCCGGAGATTTTTGAAATCACTCCGAACGACCACGCCATTTACCAGGCGATCCGCTCGATCCAGGCCAACAAGCGCCAGGGAACGCACAAGGTGAAACCGCGCAATGAGGTCCGGGGAGGCGGCAAAAAGCCGTTCCGTCAGAAGAAAACCGGTCGCGCACGCGCAGGAAGCACCCGCTCACCAGTGTGGGTTGGCGGCGGTTCGATCTTCGGCCCGCATCCACACGACTATGTGGTCAAGCTCTCTGCTAAGGTCCGGGCGCTCGCCCGGAAGTCGGCCCTGAGCTACAAGGCAAAGGATAGCGCCATTATGGTGGTGGAGGATTTTTCCCTGGATGCGCCGAAGACCAAGGAGATTGCCATAGTTTTGAAAGCGCTGGCCCTGAACGGAAAGAAAACCCTCTTCCTGACCGGCAAGACCGACCGGGCGCTGTTTAAATCGGGACGAAACATTGCGAAGCTGAACGTGCGTGAGGCGGACAAGGCCTCGACGTTCGACATTTTAAACAATCAGGTGCTTCTCATCCAGAAAAGCGCCGTGGAAGTGTTGCACAATTCGTTGAAGAACTGAGCGAACCATCATGGCTGGAATCTTGAAACGACCGATTGTCACCGAAAAAATCACGCGCATGCAGGACCAGCGGCACTATGCGTTTGAGGTCGAGGGGAAATCGAATAAAATCGAGATCGCGAAGGCGGTGGAGGCAAAATTCAAAGTCACCGTCACCGGTGTCCGCACGGTCGTGGTCAAGGGAAAGCGGAAGTCGCAGATGACGCGCCGTGGACGCTTCGAGGGACGGACCAACACATGGAAGAAGGCGATTGTTACCCTGAAAGAAGGGGACAAGATCGACTACTTCGAGACTGCTTGATTGACGAAACGATAGGTACGCTATGGCTATCCGAAAATTACGACCCATGACGCCGGCAACCCGGTTCTATTCGATCTCGACGTTCGAAGAGATCACGAAGACCGAACCGGAGAAGGCGTTGCTCAGAAAATTGAAGAAGTCGGGGGGACGCAATAACCTCGGCCGCGTGACCTCCCGCCATCGGGGCGGCGGACACAAGAGACGATACCGCCTGATTGATTTTAAGCGCGAGAAGCATGGAGTGAATGCAGCAGTTGCATCCATCGAATATGATCCCAACCGCTCAGCCCGCATCGCGCTGTTGCACTATGCGGACGGCGAGAAGCGCTACATCGTTGCTCCGGACGGGTTGAAGGTCGGTCAGGTCCTTCAGTCCGGCTCCGGTGTCGAGGTGCAATTGGGGAATGCCCTCCCCCTGCAGGAGATCCCTGTCGGTACGTTCATCCACAACGTCGAGATGCGTCCCGGCAAGGGAGGACAACTCGGCCGCAGTGCAGGAAACTCGCTGCAGTTGATGGCGAAAGAGGGAGACTTTGCTCAATTGAAACTCCCTTCGGGAGAGGTTCGGAAAGTGCGGGTAAACTGTTACGCGACGGTGGGAACCGTCAGTAACGGGGATCATGAGAATATCAGCTTGGGCAAGGCCGGACGGTCGCGCTGGCTGGGGATCCGGCCGCACTCACGCGGTATGGCGATGAACCCGGTCGATCACCCGATGGGGGGTGGCGAAGGACGTTCCAAGAGCGGCGGCGGCTGGCAGCACCCGGAATCGCCCTGGGGGAAGTACGCCAAGGGTTTGAAGACGCGCAAGAAGAAGAATCCGTCAAACAAATACATTGTTAAACGTCGCAAGTAACTCTAACAGGAATCGAGAGCGATGAGCCGGTCCTTAAAAAAGGGTCCCTATGTGGACTCAAAGCTGCAGAAAAAAATTGAGGCGTTGAACAAGTCCAACCAGAAGAAGGTGGTCAAGACGTGGGCGCGGAGTTGCACGATCACCCCCGATTTCGTCGGCCATACCTTCGCGGTGCATAATGGCAATAAGTTCATTCCTGTGTACATCCAGGAAGCGATGGTCGGACACAAGCTCGGTGAGTTTGCCCCGACCCGCATCTTCCGGTCACATCCCGGAGTGAAGAGCGAAAAGTCCACAACCCCCGCTTAACGTCATTGGAGCCTTTCAAAGGAGACGGGCGATGACCCGGAACCCTGGAAAGGCGTAAGGAAGAACGAATGGAAGCACGAGCAATCAATCGATTTGTCGGGACATCGCCGATGAAAATGCGTCTGGTGATTGACCTTATTCGCGGTCGTGGTGTGGAGGAGGCGTTATCGATCCTGCACTTTTCACCGAAGCACGCGTCGAAAAGCGCGGAGAAAGTACTGCGATCGGCCATCTCCAATCTTCAAAACAAGGATGAGAGCGGGCGTATCGATCCCTCTCAGGTCTTTGTGAAGGAAGCATTTGTGAACGGCGGCCCTATGGCGAAGCGGGTCATGCCCGCCCCGATGGGGCGAGCGTTCCGCATCCGCAAGCGGTCCCATCACCTGACAATTGTCGTCGCACAGCGTCAGCAGAAGGTGCGAGCCAACCCGAAAGCAAAGTCGGCCGAGGCAGCACCGAAGGGCGCAGCGGCACCGGTGGAGAAATCGAAAAAGTCCGCGACGAAGCCGAAAGCATCGGCTTCCCAAAAGAAGGCAGCAACTGAATCTTAATTGAGGAGGCTCTCTTGGGTCAAAAAACACATCCGGTAGGATTCCGGCTCGGCATTACGAAAACGTGGGACGCGAATTGGTATGCCGACAAGGAATTCGCGGGAAAACTGCAGGAAGACCTGATGGTCCGTAACTACGTCCGTAACCGTCTCAAGAAGGCCGGTATTTCGCGGATCCAGATCGACCGGACCCCCAAGCGCGCAGTGATTACGATTCACACCTCCCGTCCCGGCATTGTCATTGGCAAGAGCGGCAAAGAGATCGCCCAGTTGGAGGAAGAGTTGAAGAAGGTCACCTCGAAGGAGGTCAAGATTCTGATCCACGAGATCAAACGCCCCGAGCTGGATTCATCGCTCGTGGCCGAGAATATTGCCTCGCAGATCGAAGGGCGTATCTCCTTCCGCCGTGCGATGAAGCAGGCGATCACCGCCTCGATGCGTATGGGGGCTGAGGGGATCCGTGTGATGTGTGGTGGCCGTCTTGGCGGATCGGAAATTGCCCGGAGGGAGCAGTATAAGGAAGGGCGTATCCCGCTGCACACGATCCGTGCGGACATCGATTATTCCACGGCGACGGCGCGGACGATTTACGGCGCGATCGGCGTGAAGGTCTGGATTTGCAAGGGCGAGATTCTCGGTCCCGTGTCGAAATAATGATCGGAGCGTCGGGCACAGCAGGCCCTTCGCCGAACTACAAGGAGTGTTGAACGTATGTTGATGCCCAAGAGAGTAAAATTCAGAAAGACCCAGCGCGGGAGACGGCGGGGAAAAGCGACCCGCGGCGCGACGATCGCTTTCGGCGATTTCGGCCTGAAGGCTCTTGAGCCGGGGTGGATCACCCAGCGTCAAATCGAGGCCTCGCGTGTTGCGCTGACCCGCATGATGAAGCGCGAGGGAAAGGTCTGGATCCGGATTTTCCCGGATAAGCCCGTCACCAAGAAGCCGGCCGAAACCCGGATGGGAAGCGGCAAGGGTATCCCGGAGTTCTGGGTTGCCGTGATCAAACCCGGACGCGTGTTGTTCGAGCTGGGGGGGATCTCGAAGGATGTGGCACAGGAGGCGTTCAAACTGGCGAAGCATAAACTTCCCATTAAGACCAAGATGGTCACCCGTATGGATTACGAAGCCCATTCAGCGTAGGAGCATGAGTTTGTATGAAAGCTTTTGAATTTCGTCAATTGTCGGATGAGGAGTTGGTCAAGCGGATCCAGGAGGATGAGGAGAGCCTTGCCAACCTTCGCTTCCAGAAGGTGATCAGCCAGCTCGAGAACCCGATGAAGTTGCAGCACATCCGGAGGGATATCGCACGGATGAAGACGCTTCTCCGCGAGCGCCAGATCAAGCAATCCAGTCAACCCGCGGCATTCTCTGAACCAGAGAAGAAGGCACAAGGATGAGTACAGCAGCAGAAGTTCAGGCCGTCGAGCGCAACCGACGGAAGGTCCGTATCGGAAAAGTGATCAGCAACAAGATGCAGAAAAGCATCGTTGTGTCGCTGGAGCGCAAAGTTCCTCATCCGCTCTATAAGAAGTACTACAAGCAAACTTCGACACTGATGGCTCACGACGAGAAGCAGGAGGCGAAGATCGGTGACGTGGTGAGAGTGATGGAAACCCGTCCCGTGAGCAAACGCAAGCGCTGGCGGTTGGTCGAAGTCGTCGAGAAGGCAAAATAACCAGTGAACCCGGAGGTCGTGGACCTCCCTCGGAGCCCCTATGATTCAGGAAGAAACGAATTTAGTTGTTGCCGATAATTCCGGCGCGAAGAAGGTCCGGTGCATCCGCGTGCTCGGCGGGCATGACAAGCGCTATGCGACGGTGGGAGACCTGGTGGTCGTTTCCGTCAAGGCTGCCATCCCCGGAGCCCCCGTCAAGAAGGGGGAGGTTTCCCGTGCGGTGGTGGTCCGGACAAAAAAAGAGGTCGGCAGGAAGGACGGTTCCTTCATCCGCTTCGATGAGAACGCCGTGGTGTTGTTGAACCAGCAGGGGGAGCCCCGGGGGACGCGTATCTTCGGCCCCGTTGCCCGTGAGTTACGCGAGCGCCAGTACATGAAAATCGTCTCGTTGGCACCCGAGGTGCTTTAACAAAGGAATCGAGCATGCACGTTCATAAAAACGATACCGTTGTGGTCATCTCCGGAAACTTCAAGGGGAAGCAGGGAAAAGTCCTGAAGGTCTTCCCGGAAACGAACCGCGTCATTGTGGAGGGTGTGAACATCGTGAAGCGCCACACCCGGGCTTCACAGAAGAATCCCCAGGGGGGCATCCTCCAGAAGGAGGGGGCGATCCATGCGTCGAACGTCATGGTCGTCGACCCGAAGACGAATGAGGCGACCCGTGTCGGATACAAGTATGTGACCGATGTGACGACCGGCAGGAAGAAGAAAATGCGGATCTCGCGCCGTACGAACGAAATGTTTTAAGATGCTGTCTCACGTTTGGGAGAAGTAACTGACTATGGCCAAAGATAAAGAACACAAAAAAGTCGACGACCCCGCCCGCAAGGAAAAAGCCGGGAAGAAGGAAAAAGGGGGAGGCGAGGGCGTCGCAAAGAAACAGGCCGGGAATGTTCGCGAGGCCGGAGCGCCTGCTCGCTTGTTCGTGCAGTACAAGAAAGAGATCGTTCCGCAGTTGATGAAGCGGTTTGAGTATAAGAGCGTGATGCAGGTCCCGCGGCTCGAGAAGATCTCTGTGAATGTAGGCGTAGGGATGGCGACGCAGGACCCCAAGATCCTGGATACTGCCGTGAAGGAGTTGGAGACGATCACCGGTCAGAAGGTCGCCATCACGAAGTCCAAGAAGGCGATCTCCAATTTCAAGCTCCGCGAGGATCTCCCGATCGGGTGCCGTGTCACCCTCCGGAGCGCGCAGATGTACGAGTTCCTGGACCGCCTGATCAACATCGCGCTTCCGCGTGTGCGAGACTTCCGCGGCGTTTCCGATAAGTCGTTCGACGGCAGAGGTAATTACACGCTGGGGATCAAAGAACAGATCATTTTCCCGGAGATCGACGTCGATAAGGTAACGCGCATCAGCGGGATGGATGTCACGTTTGTCACGACCGCCCGGACCGACGCCGAGGCGTACGAATTGTTGAAAGCCCTCGGTCTGCCGTTCGTCAAACGACAGGACGTGCTCGAGACGGCGACGGCAGCATAACCCTCAAGCAAAAGGAGCATCGTTGGCACGCTTAGCAAGCATTGTAAAGTCCAAACGGACGCCGAAGCACAAGGTCAGCCAGCACAACCGGTGCAATATCTGCGGCCGGCCGCGGGCCTATTTCCGCAAGTTCGGCATCTGCCGTATTTGCTTCAGAAACCTGGCGCTCGACGGCAAGATCCCGGGCGTTCGCAAGGCCAGTTGGTAAAGAACGTTGGTGCATTTATCTTAGGAGACTTCATTCGATGTCCATGACTGATCCCGTAGCGGATTTCCTGACGCGAGTACGGAACGCCGCAAAGGCAAAACACAAACGCGTTGACATTCCTGCATCCAACCTGAAGAAGGCGATCGCACAGATTCTGGTGGACGAGAAGTTCATTTCGAACTTCACCTTTCTCAAGGACGGGAAGCAGGGAGTGTTGCGCATCCAGTTGAAATACAATAACGGGAAAGCCGTCATCTCCGGCCTGCGCCGGGCGAGCCGACCCGGTATCCGCCTCTACCGGCCGTCGGATGAATTACCCCGCGTGCTCGGCGGACTTGGCGTCGCGATCGTCTCGACGTCGAAAGGGGTGATGACGGATCACCGTGCACGCAAAGAACATGTCGGTGGCGAAGTCCTCGCCTATATCTGGTAATTGGAGGAGAGTCGAACGTGTCACGCATAGGTCGTAAACCGGTTCAGATTATTAAGGGTGTGAACATCACCAAGAAAGATGGAGCGATTGTGGTGAAGGGCCCCAAGGGGGAACTGACCGCACGACTCCACCCGTCGATCAATTTTGAGGTCGGCCCGACCGAACTCCAGGTCACCCGCAGCTCCGAGGAAAAACAAGACCGGGCGCTGCATGGACTTTGGCGTGCGCTGATCCAGAACATGATTACCGGTGTCACCAAGGGATATTCGAGGAAGCTGGAGATCGTCGGGGTGGGATACCGTGCAGAGATGAAGGGGAAGAAGCTGCAACTCCTCCTCGGATACTCCCACCCGATCGTGTTCGGTCCCCCGGAGGGCGTGACGCTGGAGACGCCTTCACAGACGAATATCTTGATCTCGGGAGTCGACAAACAGCTGGTCGGGTTGGTCGCGGCGAAGATCCGTTCCTTCCGACCGCCCGAACCCTACAAAGGCAAGGGCGTGAAATACGAAGGCGAGTACATCCGACGCAAGGCCGGCAAGGCTGCCGCAACGGGAACCAAGTAATTCTGGGCGGGAGCGTCGCATCGGATTCCGTGACGCACCGCATTCAAGGAGTGAGAGCCCATGATTAACAAGAATAAGCAACAGCGCTGGCAGAAGAAGAAAGCCAGCATCCGGAAGAAAATCTCCGGCACAACAGTATGCCCGCGACTGACCGTCTACCGGAGCGGCAAGCATATTTATGCGCAGATCATTGACGACACCAGCGGCAGGACCCTGGTAGCCGCCTCGACGCTTTCCAAAGATGTCAAGGAAGAGTTGAAAAACGCCTCGTCTCCGAAGGACGTCGCAAAGCTCGTCGGCGCGTCCACGGCGAAGAAGGCTCTTCAGAAGAACATTCAGCAGGTTGTCTATGACCGCAACGGGTATTTGTACCACGGTCGTGTGAAGGCCGTCGCCGACGGCGCCCGGGAAGCAGGCCTCAAATTCTAAACGACAAGCATCAAAACCCAACAAAGAGATCCATGGCAAAGATCAAAGCAGGCGAACTTGAACTCAAGGAACGATTGGTTCATATCAACCGCGTCGCGAAAGTGGTGAAAGGTGGCCGTCGGTTCAGCTTCAACGCCATCGTGGTGGTCGGCGATGGCAACGGACATGTCGGCGTGGGCCTCGGAAAAGCGAACGAAGTCGCCGATGCGATCTCCAAGGGGGTGGACGATGCGAAGAAGAACGTCATCAAGGTGTTGATCACCAAGGGGACCATCGCGCACGAGGTTCTCGGCAAGTTCGGCGCAGGCAAAGTGCTGTTGAAACCCGCCTCCCCCGGTACCGGTTTGATCGCCGGTGGCGGCGTGCGTGCCGTGCTGGAATCAGCCGGCGTCAAGGATATCCTGACCAAACAAATGGGTTCCTCCAACCCGCACAACGTGGTGAAGGCGACCATGCAGGCCCTGCTGAGCCTCGCGGACGCGAGGGCGGTCGCAGACCGCAGGGGATCCACGCTGCAGGAATTGTTCCACCAGAACTAATACAGGTTGGCCATGTCGGAAGCGAAGAAAATCAAAATCACCCAAACTGGCAGCGTCATTGATCAGTTGGAGAATCACAAGCGGACGATTGAAGCGTTGGGGCTCGGCCGCCCGAATTACTGGGTGGTTAAGACCGATACACCGCAAATCCGCGGAATGATCAATGTCGTGCGCCATCTCGTGCGCGTTGAGGAAGTCCGGTAATTTTTTTTCGGGGTTCTCCCGGGTATGACCGTCGAGAGCCTCTCAGAGAAGGGTTCAACAATGGCAAAGAATGTTCTCAGTAATTTAACTCCGGCCAAGGGTTCGCGCAGAAAGACGAAGCGGATTGGCCGTGGACAGGGTTCCGGGCACGGGGGAACTGCGACGAAGGGACACAAGGGAGCCAAGTCCCGGTCCGGGCACAAGTTCAAACTCTGGTTTGAAGGCGGCCAGATGCCTCTGTCTCGCCGTATTCCGAAGTTCGGATTCAAACCGCGGAATCGGGTCGAATACCTGGGGATCAACGTTGAGACCCTGGAGGCCGCTGCCTCCGCGAAACAACTCGCCGGAGTCGTCACCCCCGAGCTGTTGTACAAGGCTGGTATGATGTCTAAGAAACATGAACTGGTGAAAATTCTAGGGAACGGTGAGCTGAAGACCAAGTTGGAGGTGACCGCCCACGCATTCAGTAAAACGGCGGTCGCGAAGATTGAAGCAGCCGGAGGCAAGGCGACCCTTCTCGTAAAAGCGCAAACGAAGGAATGAGCAAACTTTCAGAGACCTTTACCAATATTTTTAAGATCCAGGAGTTGCGGGATCGGTTGCTCTTTACGGCGGCCATTCTTGTCGTTGTACGGATAGGTTCTCATATCACGGTTCCGGGGGTCGACGCGAGCCTGCTGGCGGATACGATCCGCCGTTCCTCGGAAGGAACCCTCTTCGGGCTCTATGACCTGTTCGTCGGCGGCGCGTTCAGCAACGCGGCGGTGTTTGCACTCGGCATCATGCCGTATATCAGCGCCTCGATCGTTATCCAATTGTTGGGGGCGGTTGTACCGTACTTCCAGAAACTTCAGAAGGAGGGGGAGGACGGCAGGAAGAAGATCACCCAGTATACCCGGTACGGCACGGTGGGGATCTCGTTGCTCCAGGCAAGCGGCGTGGTGGTGAAACTGCAAAGCACGGTGACCCAGGCGGGCCCGATCGTTCCCGAGGCGATCCAGGGAATCGGGTTTGCGCTGAGCACGGTTATCATCCTGACGGCCGGAACGGTCTTCATGATGTGGCTGGGCGAGCAGATCACCGAGCGGGGGATCGGCAATGGAATCTCCCTCATCATCTTTATCGGCATCGTTGCACGGTTCCCGCACTCCGTGCTCGATGAATATCAGCTGGTTCTCGCCGGCCGGAATATTATCGTCGAACTCGTCATCCTGGTCCTGATCGGATTTATCGTGGCCGGGGTCGTGCTGGTTACCCAGGGAACGCGCCGGATCCCGGTCCAGTACGCCAAACGGGTCATCGGTCGGAAAGTCTACGGTGGCGTGACGCAATACATCCCCCTGCGCGTCAATACCGCCGGAGTCATGCCCATTATCTTTGCCCAGGCGATCATGTTCGTGCCGCAGATCATCTTCTCCTTTTTTCCGGAGAGCGAGTTCGTCGAAACCCTGTCCAGTGACTGGTTCAGTTATGATTCGTGGACCTATTCGGTTGTCTATGGCCTGATGATTGTCTTTTTTACCTACTTTTATACGGCTATCGCCTTCAACCCGAAGGATGTCGCGGATAACATGAAGAAGCAGGGAGGGTTTATTCCCGGTATTCGGCCGGGAACCCATACGGCGGAGTTTGTCGATAATATCCTGACGAAGATCACGCTGCCGGGTTCCATCTTTCTCGCGATCGTAGCGATCCTTCCGACCATGATGATGAAGTTGGGAGTGGCGCCGAGTTTTGCATCCTTCTTCGGAGGGACCAGCTTGCTGATTATCGTCGGTGTCGCACTCGATACCCTTCAACAGATCGAGTCGCACTTGCTCATGCGTCATTATGACGGGTTTATGAAGAGCGGGAAAATGAAGGGACGGAGAGGATAGGCTCTCATTTCCATGGTTCGGCTTAAGACGGCAGAAGAGATCGAGCGTATCAGGGAAAGTTCCAAGATTGTCGCCGATGTCTTGAAACTCGTCGGAGCCCAGGCCAGGCCGGGCACAACGACCCTGCATCTGGACCGGATGGCGGAAGAATATATACGGTCGATGGGGGGTATCCCGGCGTTCAAGGGATACGGTCAGGTCAAGCATAACCTCTTTCCGGCCACCCTGTGCACCTCGATCGATAATGAAGTGGTGCATGGCATTCCCGGCAAACGGGAACTGCGCGAGGGGGAGATCCTCTCCATCGACGTGGGCGTCAAGAAAGAAGGGTGGTACGGTGACGGGGCGGCTTCCTTTCCCATCGGGGAATTGTCCGGGAGCAAGCTGGAACTCCTGAAGACCACGAAGGAGGCGCTCTACAAGGGAATCGAAAAGGCGGTGGTCGGGAACAAGGTGCATGACATCTCCTGGGCCATTCAGGAGTATATCGAGGCCCGGGGATTTTCAGTGGTGAGGGATTTGGTGGGACACGGCGTCGGCGAGGCGTTGCACGAGGAGCCGGCCGTTCCCAACTACGGGAAGCCGGGGACAGGGACGAAACTGAAGGAGGGGATGACGCTGGCCATCGAGCCGATGGTCAACGCAGGCGGGTGGGAGGTGAGGGTGGGGGAGGACGGCTGGACGATCCTGACGCAGGATGGAAGCCCGTCAGCCCATTACGAACACACGATAGCGATTCTCAACGGCAAAGCCGAGATCCTGACACAGTAACGAATTGCATGGCAAAACAAGGGCCGATCAAAATTGATGGTGTCATCACGGAAACGCTGCCGAACGCAACGTTCCGGGTGAAGTTGGATAACGGTCATGAAATTTTAGCCCATATTTCGGGCAAGATGCGGATGCACTTTATCAAGATTCTCGTGGGGGATCGGGTGACGGTCGAGATGTCTCCCTACGATCTTACGAAGGGTAGAATCACCTACCGGTATAAATAAGAACGACCGTACTTCATCGGTCAGAGGAATTGCAATGAAAGTTCGTTCATCAGTAAAAAAGATCTGCGACAACTGCAAGATTATCCGCCGCAAGGGCGTGGTGCAGGTGATCTGCAAGAACCCGAAGCACAAACAGCGGCAGGGATAATCCTGAACGTCGGGATCCCGACTTCCGAATTTCCATAAGGAGAATACACAGCGTGGCTCGTATAGCTGGCATTGATTTACCGAAGAACAAACCCGCCGAGATCGGCCTGACGTATATCTACGGTATCGGGCGCTCGTCGGCGAAGGATATCCTCGCGAAGGCGAAAGTCGATTTTCGCAAGCGTGTGGCGGAGCTGAACGATGAAGAGGTCGCTGCCATCCGTGCGGTGATCCAGAGCGACTACAAGGTCGAGGGCGCCCTCCGGAGCGAAGTGCAGATGAACATCAAGCGGTTGATGGACATCGGGTGCTACCGCGGCCTGCGGCACCGCAAAGGGCTCCCCGCGCGGGGCCAGCGTACCCGCACGAATGCCCGCACACGGAAAGGCAAGCGCAAGACGGTCGCCGGCAAGAAGAAGACGGTAGAGAAGAAGTAAAAAGCCTCCGCTCACTTGTGAGCGGTTGGAAAACAGGGAGCGCCTGCCGGCCGAAGGTCGTCGGCAGTCAGGTAGGGAGCTACCCCAGAACATGGTAAAAGGAGAATGGTTGTGGCAAAACAAGCAGCAGCCCCGGTTGTCAAGAAGAAAAAGAAAGTCCACGTTGATACGAACGGCAAAGCGTTCGTCAAGGCGACGTTCAACAACGTCTTGGTGACGTTGACCGATACCTATGGCAATGTGATTGCATGGTCGTCGGCTGGACGGAACGGGTTCAAGGGTTCGCGCAAGAACACACCGTTCGCCGCCCAGGTCTCGGCCGAAGCCGCAGCGAAAGAGGCGCACGACCTCGGGTTGCGCCGCGTGGAGGTGTTTATCAAGGGACCCGGATCGGGACGCGAGGCGGCTGTTCGCTCGCTGCAATCCGCGGGGTTGGAGATCACGATGATCCGTGACATCACCCCCATCCCCCATAACGGCTGCCGGCCGCCCAAACGGCGAAGAGTCTAATCGAGTATCGAACATCAAGCAGGAGAATTATGGCAAGGTATATTGATGCCAGTTGCAAGTTGTGCCGGCGGGAACGCCAGAAACTGTTTCTCAAGGGGACGAAGTGCTACACCGAGAAATGCCCTATTGAGAAGCGCAGCTATCCCCCGGGACAACATGGGCAGAACCGCCGTCAGAAGATTTCCGAATACGGCGTCCAGTTGCGTGAAAAGCAGAAGGTGAAGCGTTCGTACGGCCTGCTCGAGCGTCAGTTCCGGAATTATTTCGAACGCGCGCTGAGACAGACGGGTCGCACCGGCGAGACGCTGGTCAAGATCCTCGAGCGCCGGTTGGACAACGTGGTCTATCGCCTGGGTCTGGCCCCCTCCCGCAAGGCAGCGCGCCAGCTGGTCCTGCATCGCCATTTTACCGTGAACAACGAAATCGTCGATATTCCGTCATACCTCCTGGGCGCCGGGGACGTCATTCAAGTCCGCGATAAAAGCAAGAAGCTGGACCTCATCCATTCGTCCATGAAACGGATGAAGGATACAACCATGCTCCCGTGGTTGAGCCTCGACAAGGCGAGCCTCACCGGCACGTTCCTGCAGGTTCCGGAGCGGGCCGATGTTCCTTTGAACGCGAACGAACAACTCATCGTCGAGTTGTACTCGAAGTAAGACGGATTTTTTTTATTCACCAGGTTGCCCGCGCCTGACGCCACGCCGGGCTCCGAATAATAAATCACCCTGCGATGATGGGCAGGGGGAAAGAGTACGTATGAGCAACGCCTTAGTGCAAATGCCGGAAAAGATCGAGCTGGACGAAAGCAGTTATACCGCCACCTTCGGCCGCTTCACCGTTCAGCCGCTGGAAAAGGGATTCGGTGTAACGATCGGGAATTCGTTTCGCCGGGTCCTCCTGTCGTCGCTCCCGGGGACGGCGATCACCGCGATCCGGGTCGAGGGCATTCAACACGAGTTCTCCACGATCAAGGGAGTGGTGGAGGATGTGGCAGAGATGATCCTCAACCTGAAACAGGTCCGCATCAAACCGATTAATAAAAAGCTGACGAAGATCCTGATCCCCCTGAAGGGGCCCGGCGTGTTCAAGGCCGGGGATATTCAGAAGGCATCCTCGGAAATCGAGATCCTCAACCCGGACCTTCACATCGGCACCCTGAACAAGGATTCGAACTTCGAGTTGGAACTGCGCCTGGGCCGTGGCAAGGGCTACGTGGTGGCGGAGGAAAACAAGGCGCCGGACCAACCGCTGGGCATGGTGGCCATCGATTCCATCTTTACACCGATCCGCAACGTCCGGTTCTTCGTCGAGCCGACCCGTGTGGGGGGACAAACGGATTTTGAAAAATTGATCATCGAAATCGAAACTGACGGCTCCATCACCCCCGAGGACGGCCTGACGCACGCCGGGAAGATCCTCCGGGATCACATCCAGTTGTTCATCAATTTCGATATGGAGCCGGAGTCGGAGAAGGTCGAGACCGAACAGGATGCGGAGTTTCAGCGCATCCGGAAGACACTCAAGATGTCGGTCGACGAGCTCGAACTTTCGGTCCGTTCCCATAATTGCCTTCGCTCCGCCAACATCAAGACGCTGGCCGATCTCGTCCGCAGGGATGAGGGGGAACTGCTGAAGTTCCGCAATTTCGGACGCAAGTCGCTGGCCGAGCTCGCCGAGATCGTCGAGCAGCATAACCTGGTGTTCGGCATGGATGTGGACAAGTATTTAAAGGACGGAGACCACTAACAGGATGTTGAAAAACCTGTGAGATTATCCACGAAGATCACCAAGGGGCACGAAGAAAAAACCCTTGGCTAAAAATAAAATCCTCTTAGTGATGCTTCGTGAACTTCGTGGATGATATGTTTCAACGGCCTTCTGAAGGCTTTATAAGGGATAAAGGGATATGCGCCATCAAAATTCAGGAAGAAAATTAGGCAGGACGGCCAGCCATCGGAAGGCAACCCTTTCCGCGTTGAGTGTTTCGCTGATCCAGCACAAGCGTATTCGCACGACGACGGCAAAGGCGAAAGAGGCACGCATGGTGGTGGAAAAACTCATCACGCGCGCGAAGCGGGCTGTAGTGAGGGAGACGGACGGCAAGCAAAAGGATGTCCACGCACGCCGTGAAGTGTTTGCATTCCTGCGGGATCGCACGGCGGTCTCCACGCTCTTCAACGATATCGCTCCGAAAGTGTCAACGCGCCCGGGCGGGTACACCCGGGTGGTGAAGCTCGGCCGCCGGTTGGGCGATGGCGCCGAGATCGCCATCCTCGAGCTCGTCGATTATAACACCGGACAGGAAAAGGCTGCAGCCAAGACGGCAGCCAAAGCAACAACGACCAAGAAGAAACCAGGGAAGAAACCCAAAGCGGAATCCGCAGCGGAGGCCCCGGCCAAAACCGGAAAGCCGGCGGTTGCGCAGGCTGAGACCGAAGCCCCTGCGGCTGAGGGTACGGATACGGAAGCAAAAGCGGAGAGCCCGAAAACGACCAAGGCGTAAAGGGGTCCCTGCCGTGATGATGGTTGCGGCTGGACACAGCGATCCGTTGATGTTTCATAAAAGAGAGGTACCAGTATGCTGAAGATTACTTCTGCTGAATTCCTGCAAGGTGTGGCCGATCTTCGCCAGCTCCCGAAGAACGAAATGAAGGAGATCCTGTTCATCGGACGCTCGAATGTCGGGAAGTCATCGTTGTTGAACAAGATGTGCAACCGCAAGAACCTTGCCCGCTCAAGCTCCACACCCGGCAAGACCCGCGAAATCAATTACTATATCATTAACAACGGGTTCTATTTTGTGGACCTCCCCGGTTATGGGTACGCCAAGGTCCCGGAGCAGATGCGAGCCGGTTGGAAAAGGTTGATCGAGGATTTCCTGAAGCGGGGAGGGCCGATCGCCCTGGCCATGCAGCTCATCGATTCCCGGCAGGAACCGACGCCGCTCGACCTCATGATGATGGACTGGCTCGATTACTACGAGGTCCCCTATCTCCTCGTTCTGACCAAGTCTGACAAACTTCCGAACAGCAAGCTCTCAAAGCAGCTTGAAGCATACCAGGAACGGTTCCACTCCCAGCTCACCGAAGGCTGTTGCCGCGGTATCGTTCCATTTTCTGTCGTGACGGCGGATGGAAAGAGCGACCTCCTGAAACTGATCGAGCGGCACCTCGACGAGAAACCGCGCGAGAAGAAGGAAGCTGTCTGACACCAATCGATACCGTTTGATGACAAAGGCCTCAACCCCGGTTGAGGCCTTTGCTTTTTCCCCCATCCCTTGCTTATAGCCCGTTCAATCCTTATTTTCTTAGCGAAATGCATCACCGTCACAGTTGACAACGAAGGAAAAAATTTGAAAAAGCGATTGTTTACTCCGGGACCGACTCCGGTGCCGGAGACTGTTATGTTGAAGATGGCGGAGCCGATTATCCATCACCGGCACCCGGAATTCACCGAAATTCTCACCCGCGTTAACCTGAACCTCAAGTACCTGTTCCAGACCGAACAACCGGTCCTCACGCTGACCAGCTCCGGCACCGGCGGCGTTGAAGCGACGTTCGTGAATCTCTTTTCTCCGGGGGACACCGTCATTTCCATCAACGGTGGGAAGTTCGGCGAGCGATGGGTGAAGATGCCAAAGGCGTTCGGCCTGAATGCGGTCGAGATCAAAACCGATTGGGGGAAAGCCCCGACGGCGGATCAGGTCCTCGACGCCCTTCGCCGTTACCCGGACGCCAAAGCGGTCTACCTCGTCCATAGTGAGACCTCCACAGGGACCGCAACGGACATCAAAGCCCTTGCCGCCCTGATCCGCGAGAATTCGAAGGCGCTTGTCTGCGTTGACGGCATCACGGCGATCGGGGCGCACGAGTTTCGGTTCGATGAGTGGGAAATCGACGCATGCGTCACCGGCTCCCAAAAGGGATTGATGATCCCGCCGGGACTCGCCTTCATTGCCCTGAGCAAGCGGGCGATACAGGCCATGGAGACGGCGAAGTTGCCAAGGTTTTATTTCGATCTTCGCAAGGCGCTGAAATCCCATGAAAAAAACGATACCCCTTGGACTCCCGCCATCACTCTCATCATGGGCGTGGATGCCGCTTTGCAGATGATCCGGGAAGAGGGGGTCGAGAACATCTGGCGGCGGCATGAACGGCTGGCAACGGCCCTCCGGGAAGGGGTCAAAGGGTTGGGGCTGAAACTGTTTTCCGATTCCCCCTCGTATGCCGTCACTCCGGTCTGGTTGCCGGAAGGGATCGAATGGAAGACCTTCAACAAGGTCCTCAAAGGGAAGTACGGCATCACCATTGCCGGAGGGCAGGACGATTATGCGGGAAAGATCTTCCGCATCTCGCACCTCGGGTACTACGATGAGCTCGATATGATGACGATGCTCTCCGCATTGGAGATGACTCTCTCCGAATGTGGATACGAGTTCGAGCTGGGGAGCGGTCTTCGCGCCGCTCAGGCGTACTTCACGAGTTCACCGTCACCCGCAGTTGTTTTCTAACTCCTCTTTTTTCCGGAATCCCGGCGGCACAATGATCCGGTGTTCCCTCTTCTCATGAATGAATTGAACCTATGACCATCCTTATCAGCGATCCCATTGAACAAGTTTGTGTCGATATCCTCAAGGCTGAGGGTTTCGATGTTGATGTCAAACCAAACCTTCCCATCGCGGACCTCAAGGCCATCATTGACCGCTATGATGCCCTGGTGATCCGGAGCGGAACGAAAGTCACCGCCGAGATCATTGCCGCCGCGAAGAACATGAAAGTGATCGGCCGGGCGGGGGCGGGCGTTGATAACGTGGACGTCGAAGCGGCAACGCGTCGAGGCATCATTGTCATGAATACCCCCGGGGGGAACACCGTCTCTACGGCTGAGCATACCATGTCAATGCTTCTTTCCCTTGCGCGCAACATCCCGCAGGCGAACGACTCGTTGAAGAAGGGGAAATGGGACCGGAAATCGTACATCGGGACGGAACTGTTGGAAAAGACCATCGGCATCATCGGGTTGGGCAAGATCGGTCGCGAGGTGGCCATCCGTTGCCAATCGTTCGGGATGATCACCGTCGGGTACGACCCCGTGATGTCCGCGGAAGTAGCGGCAAAGATGGATGTCGAGCTTCTCTCGCTCGATGAACTCTTCCACCGGTCGGATTTTATCACCGTCCATACCCCGCTGACGGATGAAACGAGGGGGGTGGTGGGGGAAAAAGCAATTACGCAATGCAAGGAGGGGGTGCGCATTCTCAATTGTGCGCGCGGAGGGATCGTCGATGAAGCGGCGTTGTTGCGCGGCCTGGAATCGGGGAAGGTCGCCGGGGCTGCACTGGATGTGTTTGTGACGGAACCTCCCGGGGACAACCCCTTACTGAAGCACCCGCGCGTCATTGCCACGCCTCACCTGGGGGCCTCGACGGAAGAAGCCCAGGAAAAAGTGGCGAAACAGATCGGGCACCAGGTTGCCGACGCTCTGAAAGAGCGGGGTATTTCAGGGGCGGTCAACGCCGAGGCGGTCCAGCTTGCCATGCGGAAAGAGCTGAAACCGTACGTCGCACTGGCGGAGAAGCTGGGAAGCCTCCAGGCCCAGGTGATGACGGGACAACTGAAGAAGATCTCTGTTGCATGCAGCGGCGCTTTCCTCACCCAATCGATGGAACTGATCGCGGCTGCCGTTATGAAAGGGATCTTCTCGCACCTCATGTCGGAACCGGTGAATCTCGTGAACGCACTCGTTATCGCCAAGGAGATGGGGGTTGTTATCGATGAACAGCGGGAAAGCGATAACGAAGCGTACGCGCACCTTATCACCCTGAAGTACGAAACCACGAAGGAATCGCGACGGTTCGCCGGGACCGTCTTCGGCAACTCCCATGCACGCATCGTGCGGATCGACGACTATCATCTGGAGATCAACCCGGACGGGCATCTCCTCTTTTATACCAACATCGACAAGCCGGGTATGCTGGCGAGCGTTGGGTCGATCCTCGCGGCGGAGAATATCAATATCGCCGGTCTTTCGCTGGGTCGGGACAACCCGGGACAGAGGGCACTCACGATCATCAATATCGACAGCCCCATTTCCTCCGGAATTCTCAAGAGACTGGAGCAGATCAGCGGGGTGTTTGAGGTGAGGGTTGTGAAGTTGTAGCCGCGTTTCATCTTGGATAGAACAAAAATGTCACGAGACACGAAGGGAAAAGATTTGAGGAATGTTTTTGCTATGAGCTTTCAAAGATGGGTTTTCGTCCGCGACGAAAAATGGATCTTCCGATAACCTACGATGGGATTGTCTTTGACGAAGGCCTTCGGCTCGATGTGTTAAATGTTTTCTTGGTGCCTTTGTGGCCTAATTGGTTTGTGGCATTCTTGAAAGCGCGAGAAAAAGAGAGGCGATCTTCTTTTGAGTTTCCGTTCTTCGCGAGGGGGGCAAATCCAGGATCTCAGTGAGGTAGGCCGTCCCATACACTCCCAGAACATGGTCTGACCGCCGGGCGTGTTCGTCGAGGAGTTCGACGATCTTCGGGTTTCTCAGGCGGTCCCCCAGGACAAGATATTCCCCTTCCGTTTTCCCCTCTCTCCCGATGATAAAAGATTCCTCCGGCTCGTAAAGCATATTCCCCAAATGGCAACCGACGCATTGGACCGGCGCTGAGAAGGGGGTCGGAGGGGAGGAGGAATGCCGGACGTTTCTCCCCGAGGAGTCGTACACGCCGAAATCCCAAAATCCATCGCTCCGCCGTTTCTTGACCGTTACCTCCAGAGTTGCCCCTGAACTATTTTTATGGTACGCCGCAATCAGCGTCCCAGCCGGATACTGTAACATCCCCCCCCGATCCCAATAGTTCAGCAGGCCATCCTCCAGAGCCTGTTTCGGGACGTAGATCTCCCTCTGCAACGTCGTCATCGCTCCGTACACCCTCAAGCGAAAGTATGAATCCTTGGTAGTGTGAGGGAGCCCGGAAGGGAAAAGTTCCGCGAGCGTTGCCGGGTAGTGTGCCGATTGTTCCACCAATACTTTGAGGAAGCGATTCCATTGGTCGCGCTCCAATCGATCCTCGCCATCCCTTATTTCGTCGAGGGTTGATGCAAGCCGAGGGGAGAGGGCTCGGAGGGCACTCAGCCTGATGCCGAGTCCGGCGCTGTCTTCCAGGATCCACTCTTCCGACTCGTTTCCCTGGATCATCCCGGAATAGAAACGGGCGATTGTCCTTCCCTGGGATCCCTCAAGAGGGATATGAACGCGATCGGATGGCGTTGAGCAACCTGTGAGAAGGAGCAAGAGGGCTTGGAGCTGCAAGCGTTTCATCGGGGAAGTTCGGCGAGGAGCGTTCGGATTTCTTTGTTATCCGGTTGAAGGTGAAGAAGGTGTTGTGCAACCTCCCGCGCCTCGCGGGTTTTCCCGAGATTCACCAGACACATAAGCCTGTTGTGCAGGGCGGGAAGGTTGTCCGGGTTCCTGTTCAGGATCTGTTCAAAGAAAGGGAGGGCATCCTGCCAGTGCTGTTCGGTCAGTAAGGACGCTCCGATGTTCAGGAACGCTCCTTCGAGATCCGGGTTGCGCTGCAGCGCTTCGATGTAATGACGCCGTGCTTCGGAAAGGTTCCCGCTCGAGTGTTCGATTTGTCCGAGGGAGAGATAGGCCTCAGGGTAGGATAGTGAGTCGAGTCGGATCGCTTCGCGGGCATGGTGGAGAGCGCCCGGCAACTCCCCCTTCCGGAAGAGGGCTTGCGCGAGTCCGAGATGATTCTCGACGAGCAATGGCTGTGCGCGCGTGCCATCGGAGAATGCCGAGACGGCTTCATCGATCTTTCCGGACGCCAGCAGTGTCTTGCCCAGGAGGTTATACCCCCGCGCATGGCCGCCAGCACTCTTGAGCAGCCTCCGTATAACGGATTCAGCTTGCTGGAATCGTTGCAGGACGAAGTAAGCGTTTCCCAAAACAAACAAATCCTCCCCATCTGAACGTGCCGGAGTAGTCCGGAGAACCGCTTCGAGATGGGAAATGGCGCTGTCGAGATAGCGAACATCGGAATGCTCATTCTGGAAATACTCAAAATATCCGATGCCAAGCGAACGATTTCTCTCCACACTGTTGTCCGACGCAAGGAGGGGAATAAGGGTGGAGGTAGATTCCATGGATCGCACTTTGGGGGAGCCCCGGTTGGAAATGTCCCGCCGTATATAATGGTCAGTGAATGATACGTGGGGGATATCGCTGGTACCGCCGGTGTTCATATGACACGAAATGCAATTGTTCTTGTTGGCTGTCCCTTCAGCGACGCTGCACAACATGTGGAGAGCAGGCTCATGGTGACACGACTGACAGGTGGCATTGAACGATGATCGCCCCTGGAGGTCCGGGGTTCGGTGCGGGTTATGGCAGGTGGTGCATGTCATCGACCCGCTCTTTCTATAACATGCACTTTTCATGAGCCGTCCGGCCTGGGCAGCAATGGCAAACTCCGATTCATGTTCCTGGGACGTACTGACAGCCATGACACTCTTAAACGTGACAAGTGGGCGGGCGATATCGACCTCATGGGGCTCAATACCATCATTCCAGACAGTCACTCCTTCGAGGTGGCATCGCTGGCAGACATCCATCTGGACTTCGCGGCTGAACGAGCCGGGGTTAAGGATTGCCTGTTCCCGACTCCCCTTTGAAAGCTTCCCCTCGAGGGCCAGGGCCACGTGTTCGCTCCCGGCCCCGTGACAATTCTCGCATCCGATGCCGAAAGGAACCTCCCCAAAATGGTTCTCGGTCTCCGGCGTTCGGACGGTTGGAGAGTTGTGACAATTCATGCACGTGGCGGAGATCGGACGGTCGAATCTCCGGTTGCGGTGAATGTACCCGGGGCTCAGATCCCAGATCTTTTTGTTTGAATACCACGTGAGCGGCATTTCGAAGAGGTATCCGTTGTGCTCTTCGATGAAGCTGATGGTATGATTTCCGCTTCCGATCTGATACGCCGCCACGCGGTGTTGTTCGTACATGATCTCACCCTGTTCGACTCTGTACTCCCGCATCACGATGGTCCCCCCCCGTTCATACACCTCATAGTGGAAATCACTCCCGGGCTCATACACGGAGGTTTTGGTTTTCAGGGCGAGTTGAAGTTTTGCGGGGTCGGCAATGGAAAAGCTTCTTCCCATCCCCGTCTGGAGGTAGGTACGATAGATTTCTGCATGGCATGACGCGCAGGCCTGACTCCCTACCGATGTTTTTTTCGGAGTGTGTTGACTCTTCTCCGAATTGCCTTCGGTCCTGCAGCCTGCAAGAAGGAGCGCCAAAGCCAATGAAAATGAAGTAAGATGAATCGTGCTTGGTGTCATGTGAGCGTCGTGAAGTAAGATGGAAAAATCTACGCCAAAGGTTGAGGAAAAGCAAGGTTTGCAGACTGGTTGACACTCACTCCGGAATGTAATAGATTGACATATGATCAAACCCCCGCCGGTGCTCCTGATTCTCGTCATGACTGGTTTTGTGGCATGGGCATGTCTGGACGATCGGGAGGGGGGGGCACTTGGCCAGCTACCGGTGGAGGTGACCCTCATCAAACTTGAACCCCCCAGCCTGATCGGGCCGAATGACGGACGTTTTATCTGGAGCGGCAACAGCGTTGTGATGCGGTGGCGACCCGTGATGGGGGCCGATTCGTATCAGCTTGATCTCTCCAACGACCCCACATTCTCAGCGCTCAAAGTCTCCGCTCTCCTGGATTCAACCTCGGTTCGTAGTGGTCCCCTGACGGCAGGGACGTACTATTGGCGTGTGCAGGCCAGGATGGGGCTGCAAGCCAAAAGCCCCTGGAGCGACAGGAGACACTTTTGGTTGAAGGAGAGAGACTGATCCGTTTTTTTCCGTGCCACAGGACCTTCCTGCGGAGGTGTCATCCCGGCAGGAATGCGGTAGTTTTCAACAGGCGCAGGTCTTTATGAACGATTCTTAAAAAAAGACTTGACAAACCAGAGGCCATACTCTATATTTGCACACCCACATATCTCATAACCCGCAGTAATTAGCATTTCTCTTAAGAAGGAGGTGACCTGCTAATTCGGGCGTGGAAGTACCGTACGCATTGGGCCCGAACCAACCACACTTGTAACAACTTTTCTCAGTTGTAGCCTCCGTCCCCGCATCGACACCCGGGACGATTTGTAAAAGCCCTTCACAAAACATATTCTCCACTCTAGAAGGAGGTAGATTATGTACCGTAAGCTACTAGTAGCTTTCTTCGCGTTATTCCTTCTGCCGGTGTTGGCGCTTGCGCAAGATGGTAAGTTGCGCGGCATGATCACCGATAGGGAATCGGGCGAGCCACTCATTGGTGCAAACGTCATCATTGAGGGAACGAGTCTGGGTGCGTCCACCGATATCAACGGTGAATATGTCATCCTCTCCGTTCCTCCCGGCGTCTTCACGGTGCGCGCATCGTACATCGGTTATGCAGCGATGTCCGTGTCGAACATCCGGGTCAGTTCCAACCTGACGACGACGGCGGACTTCAAACTTTCCAGCACAGCGATTCAAACCCAGGCCGTTGAAGTGATCGCGGACCGTCCCTTGATTCAGCGGAACACGACGAACACGGTTCGTCTGGGAACGCAGGACGAAATCAAGACGATGCCGGTGCGTGGCCTTCAGAACATCCTTGCGTATAATGCGGGCATCGTCCAGCAGGACGGCAACCTGTATGTCCGGGGCGGCCGCTCGGGCGAGGTGGCGTACTTCATCGATGGTGCGACGGCAACCAACCCGCTCTTCCGGAGCGAGGCGATCAGCCCGATCCAGGAGGCCATCGAAGAGTTTCAGTTGCAGTCCGGCGGTTACACTGCCGAGTTCGGCGGCGCAAACTCCGCCATCGTCCGCACGACGATGCGCACGGGAGGCTCGCAATTCAAGGCCACGCTCGATTACCAGACGGACGACTTTGCCAAGCCGGGCGAGCAGTTCCTCAACACATCGGCCCGCGGGTACCGGAACGCCGTGTTGACGGTGGGCGGCCCGATTCTTTCAAACTTGCGGTTCTTTGTGGCAGGTCAGAACAATTATCTCCGCAACCGGTCGAGTATTGCCCTCGAGCCCTTTGCGTTCGAGAACATGGTGACCGATGCCTTCGGTACACGGCCTGAGGGTACGCCGTTGCCGGGGACGATTGAGGTCAAACGGAACTACCTGTACAAGAACTGGCGGAATGAATATACCGGCCAGGGAACGCTCCTGTGGGATATGAACCCGTTCAAGGTTCGCTTCTCCGGTAGCTACGGTGAGGTCGATCTTCCGACCGGACGCAGCTGGCCGGCGGCATTACAAAACACGTTCTGGCAGCGTCAGTTTCGGAACGAGACCAAGAGCACACTGGCGAACCTTCGCCTGACACACGTGTTGGGTCCCAAGACATTCTATGAAGTTGGCGTGTCGTATTTGAACCGGGATTTCCGCGCGTACGACCCGGATTTCGGGGATGACTGGAAGTTGTATAATGACAGCGTCGCATTCAGAGACAAGGGGTACATTACCGCGGACGGATCGACCGGATTCCTGACCCGCTACCAAGGCCCTCCGGGGTACTCCGCTGTCTACGGGTTCGGCTTCACGCACGAGTTCGCCCCCAACAACTCGTATCAGCTCAACAATCAAAACTCTCTCGGCCTGACGGTCGACTTCACTTCGCAGGTCAACCCGCAATGGGAGTTGAAGGCCGGCGGTAAGATCGATTCATGGACCATGCGGCTCTTCTCGGTTGGTGCCATTGGGTCGTACAACACATTCATCGCCCAGTCCGGCGCCAAGTATACGCCTGCCGCGTTGGCAGCCGATCCGAACCTTGCCAAGGAGTACGATATCTTCGTGCAACGGCAGGGAACGATGAATCTGTATGGCTATGATATCAACGGCAACAAGGTGGATGACGGGTTCGCAGGTCCGCGCAAACCGCTGCTCGCTTCGGCCTATGTGCAGAACAAATTCGAATTCAACGACCTCGTGTTGAACCTCGGTGTGCGCTATGAGCTGTTCGACATGAAGAACGTTGCCCCGGTCGATTACGTCAATCCCGATTGGGATTTGAACCTCAACTACTTTGCAACCGATAACTCTCTGAAGGAGACCGACCCGGTAAGCCTGTTGCTCCCCCGGGTGAGCTTCTCCTTCCCGGTCACCGACCGGACGGTGTTCTACGCGATGTACGGGAAATATGCGCAGTTACCGGAGTTGGACCGTCTCTATGACGGCGTCCGGTATCTTGCTTCCCGGATCAGTCCCCAGTCTCGGGTGGGCTACTCCTTAGGGTCCAATCCGGCGGGCACTGGATTTTTGGTGAAACCCGAGCGGACGACCCAGTATGAGGTCGGTATCCGCCAGACGCTCTCGGACAACTTTGCGTTCACGGCAACCGGCTTCTACAAGGATTTGAGAGACCAAATCCAACTGAGCCGCATTACGAACGACGTCGGTGTTCCGATCTTCGTCGCCTACGGCAACGCGGACTTCGGCACGGTGAAGGGACTTGAGCTGACGCTTGAGTTGCGCCGGACCAACCGTCTGCAGGCAAAGGTGAACTACACCTTGTCCGATGCGCGTGGGACGGCCTCAAACCCGGTTTCTTCGCGCAATGCAGTCTCCGATCAGTCGGACGTGAAGTTCCCCTCCTTCGTCAACCAGCTGGATTACAATCAGACCCATCGCGGCTCCATCATGTTAGATTACCGGTGGGGCAGGGGTGATGGCGGTATGATCCTGGAGGGATTCGGAGCGAATGCGATTGTCTCCTTCAACAGCGGTCATGCCTTCACGAAGATCCTTGAGCCGCAGAACCTGGGTCAGGCAAGCGTTTGGGTGATTGGTGTCCAGCCTTTAAGCGATCCCCGTACGCGTAACCCGGTCGAGCCAATCAATTCTTCATCCACCCCCTGGGTGTTCAACATCGATCTGAATGCGAGCAAGGTGTTCTTCTTCGAAGGGTTCACGGCGGAGCTGTATGTGAATGTGTTGAATCTGTTCGACAGTAAGCAGATTCTCAACGTGTTCCCGAACACCGGAACGGCGACGGATGATGGCTGGCTGCGGAGTCACTTGGCCGCCCCCTATGTCCAGATCCCGAACTACTCGGAGTTTTACAAAGCGATCAATATCGACAACCGTTGGGCGTATCTTAATGCTGTCGGCAACGACATCTATGCCGCCCCGCGCCAGATTCGCGTCGGTTTGAAGTTGGAAATGTGATAGAAAGTCTCTCTGGGTCCCTCTCCGCCCGTGCGGAAAGGGACCCGGACTTTGCCAGACTTTCCCAGACTTGAAAAGTAAACTCTCGAACCAACCTCATCATTGAAGGAGGTATTTGTATGAGCAAATTCTCGCTACGATTTTCGCTGGCGATCCTTGCGTGCGTCTTGCTGGTAGGGACGGCTTTCGTGAAAGCCGACGACCTGGACAAGGCCAACAAGGAGAAGAACCGCCTGCAGAAAGGGGCCGGCACTCCCCGCTATGGAGTGTTGAACATTAACAACCTTTGGTCCTGGCACCGTTCGGACGGCTTGTCGAACCACTCGCCGGCATCGGACAACGGGTTATATTATCCGCGGTTTACCTCCTGGGCGATTTACCAGGACGGCGTGCTGTGGGGTGGCAAGGTGTACCGTGATGCAGCGCTAACCCAACCGGGTCCGTTCCAGCAGTTGATCCGTGTGGGGGGAGCGCACTATGCGACTGGCACGGCAGACGGTCGGATCACCGGGTCGGGCGCCACGGCGGTTGCCCAGAACCCGAACGATGCGGATGTCCGGATGTATCGTATCCGTCGCGACTATGCCTCGATGTCCGACGAAGAACTCCGTGCCGATGCCGCGATCAACAATGAAATTCCGATCGGCCAGGTGACCGATGCACAGGTCCAGGCCGTGAAGGACCAGTATGACGCAGATTGGAAAGCGTGGCCGGTCTCGATCGGTGCCCCGTTCGTTGACAGGAACGGCAATGGCGTCTACGATGCTCCCCCGCCGTTCAGCGCAACATTCACGGTGGACAGCCTGATCAGGCAGAGGCGTGATGAGCCGGGTGTTGCCGGTGCGGATCCAAACTCACCGGCCGACCAGGTTCTCTGGACCGTGATGAACGACCTGAACCGTGCCCTGACGACGGGATTGGTGCGCGTTCGCTCGGAACCCATGGGCGTGGAAGTGCAGAAGACGCTCTGGGGTTACAAGCGGAGCGATGCGATGGGCAACCTGTATTTTCAGCGCTATAAGTTCATCAACAAGGGAGGGGTCGATATCGATGGAAACGGGACGAAGGGTTCGTTCTATATCGACAGTATGTATGTGACGCAGTGGTCGGATCCGGATCTTGGCGGCGCAGGGGACGACCTCCTGGGTTGCGATACGGTCCTGAGCATGGGGTTTGTGTATAACGGTCTTGCGATCGACCTTGAGTATCAAAAATACAACCTTCCCCCTCCATCTTCAGCCTATGACTTCCTCGCCGGGCCGATCGTGCCTGCCACAGGACAGACGGCCGTATTCGATTTGAAGTATAGGGATGGTTACAGGAACCTCCCGATGACCGGGTTCTCGTACTTCTCGGCCGGAAGTAATTTTACCGATCCACCCGATAGTTATACACAGGGGACGATCCGGTGGTATAAGATGATGCGCGGGTTTGTGCCGTTGGATGGAGCTGATGTATTCTACCCCCACCCGCCAGGAGTAACGGCGGGGAAATTCCCGTTGGCGGGCGATCCTGTCGCCGGCTCGGGACATCTGGATGGTCAGGGGACTGCATACTCGTTCAGCCCCGGCGACCGCCGGTTGCTGCTGAACACGGGTCCGTTCAAGATGGCCCCGGGCGACACGCAGGAGATCGTCATCGGTGTGGTGGTCGGTCTGGGTTCGGATCGCATCTCCTCGGTTGCGGTGATGAAATTTAACGACCGCTTTGCCCAGAACACCTACAATGCGCTCTTTGCGGTGCCGAAGGCTCCGCTGGAGCCGGATGTGAAGATCGCCGAACTCGACGGTCAGGTGGTACTGGAGTGGGGCTCCAACCTACAGCGTGTTTCCGATATCGAGGCGCGCGTGAACGAGCCGGGACAGTATGAGTTCGAAGGATATAACGTCTATCAGCTTGCAAGTCGCGGCTCCTCGTTGAACGATGCGAGCACGAAGCGTATTGCTACCTACGACCTTCCGGACGACCCGGCGGTAGTACTGGACGAGCAGTTTGACGCGAGTTCCGGGTTGGTGCTGTTCAAACCCGTGCAGTTTGGTACGAACAGCGGGGTCAAGCGGACCTTCACCCTTACGAAGGACTACGTCCGTGACCTGGAGAAGCTGTTCAATGGCCAGGAGTATTACATTGCCGTGACGGCCTACACCGTTGCGAAGCAGGGAGGCTTCCTGCCGTCGGTGCTGGAATCGAGTCCGACGGTCTACGCGGTTCGTCCGCAGATCCCGTTCGGGAAGGTGTTGTCGATTGGTGCAGGCGATACGCTTTCCGTGACCAAGGCTGGATCGAGTGATGGAACGGCCCGCCCGATCGTGATCAACCCGCTGGCCGGAACGGGAGACACCTACCGGGTGTCGTTCACCGATATCGGCGGTGGTGAGACGTCGTGGAAGCTGACCAACACGACGAAGAGCAAGGTGATCCTCGATGGCGAGTTGAACCAGTCGGGAGACGACGAATACAAGTTCGTGGAGGGAGGGATCCTTCTGAAGGTGGAAGGTCCTCCGCCGGGGATGAAGGACTGGGATATCCCGGCCGGTTCACGCCGGTTCACGTTTGCCGATGGTTATGCCAACTTTGAAGGCTTTGAATCGACCATCGGTTGGGCCGATCCGGCCTGGTTCTTCGGTTCGACGGCTGAACGGACAGTAAAGGCTTCCGAGTTGAAGAATGTGGTCCTGAAGCTTGCAGCAGCCAGCTCCGGGACAGCGACCAACCCCAATGCGGGTGGTAACCCCTACGGCGGTTGGGATGTGAACAGCCCTGGAACCGACCCGAACTTCTCCTATGGCTACCGGTATCTGCGTGGAGCCACAGGCGCGGCGGCACGTCCTGAGTTTGCGCCCTATATCGTCAATGCGACGGGAGGGTATGCCTACCAGGACTACAAGCGTGGTGTGCCACTTTCTGCATGGAATATGGAAGCCAATCCGCCGGTCCGTCTGGCAGTGGGTCACCTGGAGAATAACGTCGCCACAGGCCTTGTGGATGGCAAGTGGTGGCCGGGAGCGAACGGCACGGGAACAGCCGGTAACTCGGGCAGCACCCGTGACTGGTTGTTTATCTTCGACAGGCCGTATACGGATGCAACACCGGCAGCAGAGCTTCAGAAGGATATTCTGAACAACGGTCTTCCGGTGATGTGGTGGTTGGGAGTTCAGCGTCGCGGTGGGAATAACTTCGAAGCCGGCGACGAGTTCCTGATCCTGGCGAACCACGTGAACACACCGGCGACGACCTTCACCTACACCTCGCCTGCCCCACAGGGCGGTCAGGATGTGGAGAAGACGGCAGCCGAACAGGTGGGAGTGTTCCCGAACCCGTATTACGGCTTCAACCCCGCCGAGACGAGCCGGTTCTCGAAGTTCGTGACGTTCAACTTCCTGCCGAAGAAGGCGACGATCCGCATCTTCAACCTGGCCGGACAACTGGTCCGGACGCTGGAGAAGGATGACGACAGCCAGTTCTTCCGGTGGAACCTGTTGAACCAGCACAACTTCCCGGTGGCGAGCGGCATGTATGTGGCTCATATCGATATGCCGGATCTGGGTTTGGCCAAGACGCTGAAGATGGCCATCATCCAGGAGCAGGAAGTGCTCGACGTGTATTAATCAAGTGACGAGTGACGAAG
>JACPUH010000030.1 GCA_016192345.1 Ignavibacteriales bacterium
GATTTCCGACGTACTGGATATGACGGTGGAGGATGCCATTGAGTTGTTCAGCGAACTGTCACGACTCCAACGGCATCTTCAAACGTTGTACGATGTCGGGCTCGGGTATATCGGATTGGGACAGCAGGCCACGACCCTCTCCGGCGGAGAAGCCCAACGGGTAAAGCTTTCAACCGAACTCTCGAAGATCGGGACCGGCAAGACGCTCTATATTCTGGATGAGCCGACGACCGGACTGCATTTCGAGGATATCCGCATGCTTCTCTCCGTCTTGGACAAGCTTGTTGACAAAGGGAACACCGTTGTGGTGATCGAACACAACCTTGACGTGATCAAGACCGCCGACTGGGTGATCGACCTCGGTCCGGAAGGGGGAGACGCGGGAGGGGAGATCGTTGCCGAGGGGACGCCGGAGGAGGTGGCGGTGAACCTCCGTTCCCACACAGGGAAATTCCTGCAACGGGAACTGAAGGGGCACTAATCGGGACGCGATGGGGGTCTCTTCGTTTTTGACACCCACTTACTCCCCTTCACAAAAAACCTCCACTGCTTCACCACCCCATTCCGTATCCCTATCCTGGATGATCGTCCAATCATCCTTGCGGGAATCGCATCTCCCTCCACAATAAAAATCTCATCCCCCAGTAAATCGGCTCCGTTTTCTCTCCTTCCAATAGCGAACGCCTGACAGAATTTGGCAGGTCCGTTTGTTAGGTTCCCCTCACCGTTGCCCCGTTTCCCCGTTGCGCCGATGCAGCGGTTTTCCCTCATCACCTCAACTCCCTCAATCGGCTCTACTGCCCTGATCAGCACGGCTTCCCCCTTTCCCTCCGGCCCTATGACCACATTCGCACAGAAATGCATCCCATACGTGAAGTACACGTACAGATGTCCCCCTTCTCCGAACATCACTTCATTCCGTTTTGTCTTGCCCCGGTACGAATGAGAGGCTGGGTCATCTCTACCGTAAGCCTCGACTTCTACGATCTTGCCGATGAGTGTGATACCGCGGTGAATGCGGATGAAGTGTTTGCCGAGGAGGTCTCTGGCGACCTGGAGCGTGGGGCGAAGGTAAAAAGTCCGGGGGAGCTTCTGCACGGGGAACAAGTTGCGGAAAAACTCAGTGTTTATTTATCCACGAAGTTCACTAAGGGACACGAAGAAATTGTGTTTTCCCTCATTGTTTTCTTAGTGCCCTTCGTGCACTTAGTGGATACTATTACTTCAGTTTTCCCTGGAACTCTTTCATGATCCGATCCACATCGGCTTCGTTCAGGTTCGTGCCGAACTGGTCCGCCTTGACTCCGGCGGCTTTGGTCGAAAGAGCGGGGGCGGGAGGTTCTCCACTCTCCTTTTTTTCAGCGACCGTGACAGGTTCTGCAACATTACTTGCCTTCAACCTGATGCGGCGTTCTATCTCTTCGATCCATGATTGCTGGGAGGGGACGACGTGGTGAATGGTTGCTGCCGGCAGTTCGGTTTTCTGAGGAGCGGGAGCGGTTTTATCGATAAACTTTTCCGGAGGGTTGATCGGCCGGGTTTCAAAGGCGAGACGCTTGATGTTGATCAGGTGCTTGGCGGAAACGTTCTCCGAGATGATCGAGCCGCCGAACGTGCCGGGGCCAAGGGTCATCGAGGGGAGAAGCTCGTTCGTATACCCGACCGCCCCGAGCGCTGCCTGTGTATTCACCAAAACCCTGAACGCCGGCTTCTCAAGGCCAAATTTCAAAATCACATCGGAGTCGGTCGAGTGGATCACCATCGAGTGGCCGATGCCGCCAAACTCCAGCATCTCGATACACTTCTCGCACCCCGCGCGGTAACCGTTCGCGGTAAAGAGGGAAAGGACGGGGGAGAGTTTTTCGCGTGAAAGAGGATACTCACGTCCCACACCGGGGAGTTCGGCAATCAAACAGGTCGTGTCGCTGGGAACCTCAAACCCCGCCTTCTTCGCGATGAAGACCGGCGGTTTGCCGACGATCTCCGGGTTGATCGCCCCGCGTTGGTCGAACATTGTCTTGCTCAACCGTTCCTTCTCTTCCGGGGAGCAGAAATAGGCCCCCTTCTTCTTGAACTCATCCATCACCAACTTTTTTATCGGCTCATCGATGATGACGCCCGATTCGGTGGAACAGAGGACCCCCCAATCAAACATCTTTCCTGAAACGATATCGGCCACAGCTTTCTTTACGTTTGCCGTCCGCTCGATGAACGCAGGAACGTTGCCGGAGCCGACTCCATAGGCGGGTTTGCCGGAGCTATAGGCCGCCTTGACCATGGGGTTCGATCCGGTTGCAAGGATCACGGCGGTCTTCTTATGCTTCATCAACTCGTTCGTCCCTTCGATGCTCGGGACCGACATGCAGTTGATCAAACCGGGGGGAGCGCCTGCCTTCTCCGCCGCTTCGGCGACAATGCGTGTTGCTTCCAGGGTGCTGTTCAAAGCCCGGGGATGGGGACTCGCAACAAACCCGTTCCTTCCCTTGACGGAGATGATCGCTTTGAACATGACGGTTGAGGTGGGGTTGGTCGAGGGGATCAGCGCGGCAACGACCCCCATCGGCTCGGCGATTTCGATGATCCGCTTTTCTTTATCCTCGTTGATGACACCGACGCTCTTGAGGTCCTTAATCGACTCCCATACCCGTCTGGTGGCAAACTCGTTTTTCTTTTTCTTATCCTCGGGCTTGCCAAAGCCGGTCTCTTCATGCGCCATCCTGCCCAGTTTCTCTGCCGCCGCGTAACCAGCCTCCACCATGGCCTTGACGATCGAATCCACCTGCTCCTGCGTGAACTTCCTGAATGCCAGTTGGGCTTCCTTCGCCCTCGTCACAAGGTCGCGGGCGTTCTGAATCGACTGCAGATCTTTGTCAAGCGACATACGATTCTCCCGAGAATGAAGCTAATAATAGAGCTTCATTTCAATAGAATCAATTTCTTTGTTTCGATGAAACCCGAAGCCTGCAGGCGATAGTAGTAGATGCCGCTCGCTACACCGCCGGCGTTCCATTGTGCCTGATGCCATGCAGGGTACTGCTCTTCATCCACGAGCGTAACGAGCCGGCGACCGAGCACGTCAAAGATATCGAGCCTTACCCGGGCCTGTACAGGAAGAGCATACCGGATCGTGGTCGAGGGATTGAACGGGTTGGGGTAGTTCTGACCCAGGCTGAACTCCGCCGGAATCCCCTCAGTGGTTCGTTCGACGGAAACTGTCCGGATCGTCGAAAAGCTGAAGGGGGGAGAAAAATCGCTCATTCCCCCGAGGTTCTTGGCGCCGACCCGCCAAAAGTACGTTGTGCCGAGCGAAAGCGCCTCCAACTCGTATGCCGGAAGTGTCAGCGTTGAATCGTCTACAAAAATTTGAGCCATGCTGGAATCCGAAGCCACCTGCAATCGATACGTGTCTGCTCCAGTGATTTGATTCCAGGTCAGCGTTACCGCAAGCTGCTGATTGACCGCCCCATTCGTTGGTGAAAGCGGAATGGGTGTTAAAGGCCGATTGACCGCCGCTGTTTGAAATCGAAATATACCCTCCCCTTTCGTTCCTGCATAGAGGTAAAGACCGTCGGATGAAATGGAAAGGGAGTTGATGGCGCGTGTGGAGAGTCCGTTATTCATGAGCTCCCAAGTGGAGCCCCTATCGGTTGTCCGGTAAACTCCTGATCGCCAATCTGCTGCAAAAGCAATACTGTCATTACGCGGATGAACGGCGATGGCCATGATGAGTTTGGTGGGGAATTCGGAGTTCGTCAACACTCCGGTGAGGGACTGGGTCCAGGTTTGTCCGCCATTCGTGGAGCGATACACTCCGGAATTCCGTGTCCCTGCGTACAGGATGTTTGCATCGCTGGAAGAGATCCCGATGGCGAACACGTCGTTGGAAGGAAGGTCGTTTGTCGTCGAAACCCACAGGTCCCCGCCATTGCTTGTCTTAAAGATTCCCGAACCGAGGATGCCGAGGAAGGCGAGAGAAGGGTCAAAAGGGCTCACGGCCATGGCGGTCACATTCATGGACGTTGATTGAATCCCATTGTTCTTGGCGACCCAGCTTCCGGAGTTGCCGCCTGCAACGGATTTTATAACTCCGAAGCTCGCGGGCAATTGTCCTTCCGGATTGACGAAAAAATCCCGCGCGATGAATCCCGCGTACAGACTCGAAGGATCGCTTGAGGAGAACACCATCTCTTTCGCCCCGTGGCGTCCATCGGGTGTCGAGGGATTGGCCGAAGGATGTTGGAATACCTTGGACCATGAGTTCCCCCCATCCAGGCTTCGAAGGATGGCCCCGATGTGTTCATCGCTCAAGAAAATGATGGAGTCATTATTGGGATGGAAGAGGGCTGTTTGCCATTCTGCAAATTCAGTGGCGGGTCCGTACGCCAATCCCGTCCAATCGCCCCCGCCGTTTGTGCTTTTGAATGGTCCACTCCTGCCGTTCGCAAGAACCCAGTCCCTGTTCCGCGGGCTGACAGAAACCTTGTGAATATCCGCCCCCGTGTAGCCTGTTCCCAGCACCCGCCAGGTTTGTCCCCCATCCGTCGATTTGAAAACACCCCCGCCATAGTTGTTGATGAACACAACATCGGGATTATCCTTGTCCACGGTGATCTCGATGGGAACTCCCGCCCTCACGCCCGGGGGGCCATACGGAGAATCGTTCGGGCCGGCGTAACGGGTCCACGATCCGGCAACTCCTCTGTTGGTGCTCCGATAAAATGCCAGAGCGTTACCGGCGTACATAACATTCGTGTTCGATGGGGCGATCGCTGTTGCAGTGAAGACGTTGTCCGGGTTTCCCGGAGATCCCGGGCTTTGCGGCTCGAGAACCCGTGTCCACGTCCCGCCGGCATTGGTTGTCAAAAACACTCCACCGAAAATGCCCACCCCCGGGCTGTTCTCGGTGTAGTTGCCCGTGCCGATCACGATCGTCGGTCCGACCATCGACATGCCGCCGACGAACAAACTTCCCTCGATGCCGCTGTTCAGTGGAATCCACGTGGCCCCCCCGTCGTTGGTGCGCAACACACCCTTCCCACGGACATTGAGCGCTTCGCGATCGAAGATGCCCGTGAAGAGGTTCATGGCCTGGGGATTGGCGGTGCTGATGCACATCCAACGGAAGAGACTGCTATCCTGAAGGATCTTCGCCCATGAGTCGCCCCCATTTGTCGTTTTGTACAACACTCCCATCACTTTGTCAAACTCCGTTCCCTGGACGCCCACGGACAATTCTCCCGCGGCAAAGACCGTGTTGGGGTCCGTTGGATGGATTTCAAAATTCCTTATCGTAAGTCCGTCATTCTCACTGATACCGGTTTCCTTTTTTGCCCAGGTGATCCCGCCATCGGTTGATTTGAAAATACCTCGCACCCCCTGGGTTCCGGCCCAGAGGATGTTGGGCTGAGTTTTATCGACAGTCAGGCTGAAGACCGGGATAGCGTCCAACGAGGGACCGACACGGGTCGTGATTCCCGTATTCGAAGCAGCCCACGTCTTGCCGCTGTCGGTGCTCTTGTTCACGCCGCTCCAGGCGTCGGTGACGAAGAGGACATTCTTGTCGGTTGGGTGGATGCGGATATTGTACCCGAGGCCGCCGATCGGTCCCCCCACCTTTACCCATTGGAGAGGTTGAGCCAATGCGGAAAATGAGAATAGAGCCATGACGACGGGAATTTTCATGAAAGACCATCCTTTCTCCAACGTGCCTTTGCGGGGCCATGTCTAAAAGGTCCGGCTCTCTATCCCGGAATTACAACTTTAACAACTCATCTAAAAACCACGACAGGGCGTGAAAATGGTCGATATGATCGGGCGCGGCGTTCCCGGCAAATCCGAGAAGCGTGAAGTGGTTCCTGTGCGCAAGGCTGAGATGCTGCATCCCGAGGGGACCCCAGGCGAGGACCGGTTCACGTGTGAGCCCGATGGAGCGTAGGATGAAGTCCGAAGCCTCGGTGGTGCTGACAAACGTCCCTGGAAAGATCTCTGAATGCGTGATCAGGAATCTTTTGTGCGAAGCGGGTTGCGAGGCGTCCTCTGCAAAACGTAAAAACGAAAGAAGGCCCGTCGAGTCGATCCGTCCCCCGTCTGCCAAGGGCTTGCCATCGGGGAGATACGAGGTGTGGAGTCCGTCGAGAAGCAGAACTGCGTCGACCGCCGCATAATTCGTCGGGGTACTGATGATTTTTCTGATTGCTCCATACCCCGCGCTGAAACCGCTCAGAAACACCCTTCGCAACCTGATCTCCGCCCGGAGCGAGACCCCTGCCCGGGCGGCAATCGAGTCCCGGAGAGAGGTGAATATCAAAGTGTCCTGAAATGCGTCGTTATAGACCCGTGAACCTGAACCGAGGTTGACGGTTGCCGTAATCAGGTTCCCGTCGTACCGTGAGGCGGCATGCTGCACAACATACTCAGCTCCATGAAAGTGAACGAGCAGGTCAAATTCTTTTGCTGAACTGCTTTTTTTAGGGATAAATACCTGGATGGGTTTCGGGAGGAGCGAATCGAGCACAAACTTGAGACCGGAGGCCTCCTCCTGCGGAATGCGTTCATGCTTGCGGGTGTATTCCACCATGGGAGAGGGGTTTTGGGAGGCAGGCCGTGGAGCCGTCTGTCCGGTCGCAATACTGCACACGAACAGGGCAACAGCCGTCCAAACCGATCCAAGGTGGATGGGGGACAATGTTTGTGGTCTAAGCATCGACGTGGTGGGGAGGGAAATCTTGTTACGCGAATGTAGGTGAATTTGGACTGACTGTCAATTTGGTTTGGTGGGCGATTTGCCGAGTCACCTCCTAGGAATCACAACACACCCAGGATTGAGTTCGCTTTTGTCTTACCTGGCTCGCAGCACCCTTCGACTGCGCTCGGGGTGCCCGCTTCTTTGAAGCCCAATAGAAGGCAGAATCCTTGTTTCTTTCTTCATCGAGCCTTACTTTGTCCGGCACATGAAACGCAAGCTCACCTGGCTGCTCAATTCAAGGGGTGTCGAGATTGTTGAGGAGGATGATGCCCTGATGGTTCTCGACAAACCTTCGAACCTCCTCGTTCTCCCCGACCGTTTTAACCAAACCCTTCCTAATCTCTCGGCGATCATTCGTGAGGAACTTGGCGAGATATTCGTCGTCCATCGGATCGACAGGGAGACCAGCGGGCTCATCGTCTTTGCCAAGACGGCGGAGGCTCATGCCGGCCTTAATCATCAGTTCGAAGGAAGAGAGGTGGAGAAGATCTATCACGCGATCGTTCTTGGGATGCCTTCCCAGAACGAAGGAACGATCGATGCACCTCTTTCGCCAAGTCCTCGTCAGAAAGGAGTCATGGTGGTTGACGAAAGGGAGGGAAAGGAGGCGGTGACGGAGTACAAAGTCCTAGAAGAATTTAAAGGGTACGCTTTTGTCGAGGCTCGGCCAAAGACCGGACGCACACACCAGATCCGCGTCCACCTGCAATCGACCGGGACTCCCATTCTCGGAGACCTCAAATATGGTGGGGGAGAGGGGTTCTTTTTATCAGCGGTCAAGCCGGGATATAAAGGGTTGGAGGAGGAGAGACCGTTGTTGAATCGGACAGCGCTGCATGCGGCGGGACTTTCGTTTTTCCATCCATCGTCGGGAGAGCGTCTCAGCTTCACTCTTCCACTGCCGAAAGACATGAAATCTGTGTTAAAGTATCTCAGGAAATTTCGAAAGGGATAAGCTCGACGGAGCAGCGTGACAAAAGAGGGGGACGCGGAAAAGGCAGGAAAAGGCGGATCAAAGCAGATACTTAGTTGTTTAATTTTTTCCTGGTCCGCTTTTTCCTTCTTTTTCAGTTTTTTTAGGGTCCAAGTTTTTAGATTGTTTCCGCGAACTCAGCGTCTCGGCGGTGCCAGAATCTTTCTAATATTTTTCTCCGTGGGCTCTGTGCCCCTGCCTGCCGAAGTGACCTTCGGCACGCGGGCAGGTCTGTGGCGATCTTCCCCCTAAAACAACCCCTCCTGCTTTCCCGCTTTCCTTTCCACCCCGAAGTGCTTGTAGGTCAACGGTGTCGCCTCCCTTCCCCGGGGCGTTCGCTGTAAGAACCCTTCCTGGATCAGGTACGGCTCATAGACCTCTTCGATAGTCCCCGGCTCTTCTCCAACCGCAACGGCGAGGGTGCTCAATCCCACCGGTCCGCCGTCGTACTTCTCAAGGATAACCTGCAAGATCCGCTTATCCATTTCATCCAGCCCGTATTCATCCACTTCGAGTGCCTTTAAGGAGTATTGCGCAACTCCCCTTGTAATCACCCCTTTGTGATGCGCGAGTGACGCTTCGGCCTGGGCAAAATCGCGGCAGCGTCGCAGCAGCCGGTTGGCAATGCGGGGTGTTCCCCGCGATCGCTTCGCGATCTCATCGGCCGCTTCCGCCGTGACTTCGATGTCGAGCAGGGAGGCTGAGCGTTCGACGATCTGCTTGAGAAGCGTGCTCGCATAATAGTCGAACCGGTTGGTGATGCCGAACCGGGAACGGAGGGGGGCGCTCAGCAAGCCGGCGCGTGTCGTCGCCCCGACCAGAGTAAACGGTTCCAGCCGCAAAGGGATGGTTTTGGCCCCCGGGCCGCTGTCGATAATAATATCGACCCGGAACTCTTCCATGGCCGAATACAGGTATTCTTCAATCCTGACAGGGACACGATGGATTTCGTCGATGAACAGCACCTCGCCATGGGCAAGCGAAGTGAGGATGCCGGCGAGGTCGCCCGGTTTTTCCAGAGCGGGGCCCGAGGTCACTTTCATGCCGACGTTCATTTCATTGGCGACGATGAAGGCGAGCGTTGTTTTGCCGAGGCCCGGAGGTCCGGTGAACAGAACATGGTCGAGCGATTCGCTCCGCTGCCGGGCTGCGGAGATGAACACTTTCAGGTTCTCGACGATCTTCTGCTGGCCGACGAATTCCTGAAGCCGCGAGGGGCGGAGGGAGCGGTCGAGTTCGACATCGTTCTCAAAACGCTCCGGATCGGTGATGTTGGATTTTCGCATACGGGGCAAAGGTAGAGACCCATTTCGACAATAGCAAATTGAGGGATGAATGACTTCTCACAGGGAGACAGAAAGAAGTCGACCACTGAAAAGGAGAAAACGGCCTACTTGAGTTGATAGTACTTCATTATGGTATTTCATTCCGCGTCATCCGCGTATATCCGTGAACATCCGTGTAAATCCGCGTCATCAACACGGTCCCGGTGGCGTGGTGGGGAAGGGCCAGTAGATCGTTGGGGGGAGGTTTTGGGTGAGTGAATCAACTGCCGTGCTTGCAAAGAGGCCGACTCCGTTTTGGAGATTGGTGAAGTCCGGCTCATCCAGCCGCACGGTGAACCGGTCCTGGAATGTACGCGCAGAGGTGTAGTACCGGTACCAGTTCTCGTCGAACTGTGTATTGTAGAATATCACCTTGCGAAAGGAGGGATTGAGGTTCCGTTCGTTCACCAGTTCCACGGAGCGGCGATAGGAGAAATAATTGAAATACTGCGTTCCCCGGAATTCCAGGTTGATGTTGGCGGAGTTCATCCTTCGGGTGATGGGGGGGTAGACATAATCATAGGTCTCAAAGAAACAACTGATAACCTTCAGCACTTCGGGCACTTCGCGGCGGAAGATTTCCCTGTCGGTGTCGGTATCGGCTTCATACTCAATATAGAATTTTATCTTGTACGCCGAGGTATAGCTTGAAAGTGTGAACGAGACCTGGGGAATAAGGTTGGGGTAGTTATAAGGGGCTTCGAGTTGATAGAAGTAAGGAGTGGTCAGCACGCTGGCCGTGGGTACTCTTGTCGTCGAGGTTACGTGACCGCTGGTCGGCGATGTGACGTTGAGCGTATAGAGGCTCCCCGGCTTTGCCCGGAACCCGTTGGCCACGTACGCAAAGATCGGCTCTTTGTAACGGGTCGTATCATCGCGGGCCACCAGCGTATCGTGGAAGGCGTAAGTTGTTATGCCGTCGCTGATGGTTACCGTCGCATCCTTGACAGGGCTATCCAGGATATTGCTCTGCGGGTTGTTGTCCTCGGGGATATAGTTCCGGTAGACCCGGACATACTGCATATCGAACTCTGTCGTCAGGACGGAATAGACCACCATCTTTGGTATCTCCGGTCCGCTCGGGCTGAACGAGTCGTCGCATGATTGAAATAGGAGCGACGTTAGGGCAAGAAGGATCCATTTTCTGAAAGGCTTATTCATTCCCAAAATCCCCTTATCACGTTTGCGTAGATGAAGGTTTCCTTCATCCCCGGTTACACTCAGAGGAAGGAGACCTTCGACTTTCTCGACTTTTTAAAACTCCATGGTCACATTGGCCGAGGGGAAGAACCCAAGCATGTTGTACCGCTGTCCCGTCGTCCGGTCGAAATAGAAGATGTTCTTCCGGTTGTACAGGTTGATCAGGTTGATCCCGACAGCCGTTTTGACCGACGAGAAGAGACTCACCCTGTAGGAAGCGTTCAAATCGAGCCGGTGATAGGAAGGGAGCCGGGCGGCGTTCTTCTCACCATAGAGCGTTCTTGGCTGTCCCGTTTCCGTCACAAACGGATCGGGATACCCGTTGCGCAGCGTCAGCTTGTCGTAAAACCCGACCGATTGTGTGAAAGGAAGTCCCGACCCGAATTCCAGGCGGACTGATATGTCAAAGTCCTTCGCAATGTGGAAGGAAGTGAGAAAGTTGACCGTATGTCTTCTGTCATATCGGGGTGAATACTCAAACCCGTTGATGTTCACATTCACCCATGTCAAGGTGTAGGCGGCGTAGACGTCCAGGAAGGAATGAGAGAGGCGCACCAAGGCCTCACCTCCGTATGATTCCCCTGTGGAGTTGATATAGTCCGGGTCCCGGCTGTCGATCTTGTCCCTGTTGTAGGTGACAAGAGAGCTATAGTTTTTATAATAGGCCTGGAGACTTGTAGAGAGTTTCTCCAATGGATTTCCGTCGATCCCCACCACATAATGGGTCGCCTGCTCCGGGTCAAGACTGCTCGGAATGACGATCCATGGAATGAAGATCGGTATGACGTCGTCTTCATTGGTAACGGTCACCATGCCCTGTGTCGTGGTTCCGTACGAAACCTTTGCTTTCCAGTTCCCGAACAAGTTCAGGCTCGCGTTGATCCGGGGCTGTAAGGCGGCTGCGAAGGAACTCCCTTTGACCAAACTTCCCACATCTCCCCGTAGTCCCACATCCGTCGTCAATCCGTCCCAATGTGTTTGATAACGAAACCAGACCGACACATCGGCAAGGGTCAAAGCGATCCGTGTCTGTTGACCAAGTCTGTTGACAAGGTTGTATTCCACATTCGGAAAACTCATCTCGAATCCAAAGAAGTAGAGGTCTTTGCTGTCGGTGTAGTAGGTGACGTTCCCGCGTAGACCAAGGTCCTTGATGGTGTTTGATGAAGGTTGAGCCGTTTCGGACGACTTCGGGTCCCGCTCGGAGATGAACTCACCGGCAGAGACAAAGACGTTCCAGAACAACCGGTCACTACTAAGCATGTTCAGCTCTAATCCTATCGCCCGGCTCGACCATAAGTAATCCGGCTCAAAGGCATCGGCCGATCGAAGATCGTCTTCGCTCGCCATGACCTGAAGGCTGTACTTATCCTCGGAGGCGGGATTGTTGAGGGTGACTTTCAGGAAGGCATCGTAGAAGGAGAGGGGAACCTGTTCCTTCAAAAACTCCTTAAATGTATCCGAAAAGACCGATTTACGGCCGGTGAAGATTGCCTGCAGGCTTTCGCTGATGGGACCTTCGACCTGGACTTTGGAGGAGAGGAAGTTGAGGTTTGCTTGTCCGGACATAACGGAGCTGTTCCCATCCCGTGAAGACATATTGATCACCGACGATAATCTCCCCCCAAATTCGGGTGGAAAGGCTCCCGTGTAGACTTCCGTTGAGCGGATAATATCGGGATCGAAGCTGCTGAAGAGTCCGAAGGCGTGGAAGGGGTTATAGATCCGCATTCCATCCAACAGAATCAGGTTTTGGTCCGATCCGCCGCCGCGGACGTTGAACTGTGAATTGACATCACTGGTAGAGACGAAGCCTGGGAGGATCTGGATGCTCTTCAGCACATCCCCCTGTGTGGTCACCGGGACGAGTTTCATCTCCGCTTTATCGACGACGTGAACGCTAGTCTGGACATCGAGCAACTCGGGCTTGGATTTGCCGGAGACGACGATCTCCTCCAGTTCCACTGCCTGGGAGGGGAGGCGGAAGTTGAGAGTGACCGGCTCGGTTCCCCGGACGGTCACGGTACGGATCTGTCGAACGAAGCCGACAGCGGAAGCAGTAACCTGGTAGGTTCCGGCCGGGACGCTGGGAATAAGATAGAAGCCGGAAGCGTTCGCCGCCCCACCTTTATTGATACTCGCTATGACAATGTTGACGTATGGGATTCGCTCTCCGCTGGAGCTGTCGGAGACAACGCCGCGGATATCCGATTGCTGTGCGAGCAGCGGGAAAATCGGACAAAGGGTGATAATGAGGAGCGTGAGGAAACGTGAAGCGAGGATGCTATGAAATAGTCTCAAACGATCATACCCCTCCTTGGTAGTAGAAAATCAACTGATGGTAAACGGACAGCTTTCAAAAAAGTTCTCACCCTGCTTCAGAAACTGTCTTTTTTCGTAGTCCGAGACACTGTCTCGCATAGTTGGCGACTCAACGAGTCGCCCTACAATGGATCCTTTTTATCCACCCGTGGTGTAGCGGAGAGAGAGTTTGATGAGTTCCTCCAGTGAAAGAGGCCTTTTGTTCTCACTGAGTGCCTGACGGATGGCTTTTTCTGCAGAGGCACGTTGGTACCCTAACGCGGTGAGGGCTTGCAACGCTTCCGCTCGTATCTCTCCCTGGTGGTCTGTGGGGAGCCCTGGAGTTCCGGATGGCCCGCCAATCTTGTCCCGCAACTCGATCATGATTCGCTCGGCCGTCTTTTTCCCGACGCCGGGGATGGAGGTCAACGCCCCAACGTTGCCCGTCGCGATAAAATGCTTAAGCTCGGCGGCGGGTATGCCGGAAAGGATCCCCTGTGCGATCTTCGGACCTATGCCGTTGACGGAGAGAAGGAGTCTGAACAATGCCCGTTCCTCCTCCGTCGCGAACCCGAACAGGTGGAGCGTTTCCTCCCGGACATGTAAATAGGTGAAGAGGAACACTGATGTGTCAAGAGCGCCTAATTTTTCAAACGTAGAGACGGGGATACTGACCGCATAGCCGACGCCATGTACGTCCACAAGGACTTCGGTGGGGGATTTGGCTTTGAGTGTGCCGTTCAGAGAGGCGATCATTTGCGTGTGATGATCCGTTCAGGGTGCGCTTCGATGTATGATTTCCAGTTTGGCGTTTTGCTTTTTTTTTCCGGCCTCCTCACCGAGCCGTTCCCCGTCATTTTGTGGAAGTGGCAAAGGGCAACGGCGAGTGCGTCGGTGGCGTCGTAGGTCTTGGGAACCCGTTTCAGTTTGAGAATCGAACGGATCATAAAACTCACCTGTTCCTTTGAAGCCGCACCGTTGCCGACTACGGCCTGCTTCACTTCGCGGGGAGAGTATTCGGAGGTCGGGATTTTGCTGTTCACCGCCGCGAGGATGGAAACGCCCCTGGCGTGACCGATCTTCATGGCCGATTGGGCATTCTTCCCGTAGAAAGCGGTCTCGATCGCAAATTCATCCGGATGGTGACGCTTGATCACCGAACAAAGCTTCGAATAAATCGCCTTGAGCCGAATCGGCATCGAGGCATCGCTCCGGTTCCGAACGACATCCACTTCGAGGACCGTGAATCGTCCTCCAATGGCTTCGACCACTCCATAGCCGGTTACCAATGTCCCCGGATCGACGCCGAGAATGATCATGAGACTATGACGACTGGAGAAAAAGTTCGGTTCATTGTTTTAAACGTATCAGTGTCATCTTCGTAAATCCGCGTGAATCCGCGTTATCCGCGTCCATCGTATTCTGCTATTACCTTCTCATCGATATCGAAATTGCCGTAGACATGCTGTATATCGTCATGATCCTCCAGCGCTTCCACCAACTGTAAAACCTGTTCCGCCTCTTTGCCTTCCACTTTCACCGTATTCTCCGGAAACATCTGCAACTCCGCATGGTCCGGCACAACCCCTTTTTCCTCAATGGCTCTTTTAATTTGTTCAAACGTCTCGGGGGTGCAGATCACGGTGAAGTGTTCCCCTTCTGTTTTGAGATCGTCGGCTCCCGCTTCCAGGACGAGTGCCAGCAAATCGTCCTCTCCGACTAACCGGCTTGATACGGCCAAGTGTCCCATCTTATGAAACTGGTACGAGACCGAGCCGCTCGCCGCCAGCTTGCCCCCGTGTTGGTCGAGGATGTGGCGGATGTCACTCACCGTCCGGGTCTTGTTGTCGGTGACCGCATCGATCAACAATGCCACTCCCCCGGGGCCGTACGCTTCGTACGTAGCATCCTCGTACGCCATACCGGGGAGTTCCCCCGTCCCCTTCATGATGGCCCGCTTGATATTCTCCGCCGGCATATTGCTGGCCTTTGCCTTCTCGATGGCCATCCTCAGTCTTGGGTTCCCTGAGGGATCGCCGCCCCCCAACCGTGACGCGATCGTCATTTCCTTAATGATCTGGGTGAAGATCCTGCCGCGTTTGGTATCGGTGATCGCTTTCTTTCGCCGTATCTGAGACCATTTGGAATGTCCAGACATAAAAAAACTTCCCCGCTGATGGAAAACAGTCCCAACGTGTAACGCTCTGATGCCGATTTATTTGATATCCCGTATTTTCAGTTGCGGGATCGCCTCGCCCGAAAAATCGCTCTCATCCAGTGAAAAGGCAAGTGCGAGGTCTTTCCTTCCTGGTGTCACCTTCTCGAGCAAGTGAGCAAGATTGAATCCAATGGTATCAAATATCTGGCCATTGGCCCTGACTTTGAATTTCAGATGCTTTTGACCGACGATCCGGGGAGTGCCGACGAGTTCCATGTTACGGGTCACAAACACGGGGCGCATATTGCCGGGCCCAAAGGGGGCGAACTGGTTGAGGATGCGAACGAACTTTGGGGTCAATTCCTTGAGGTTCAGTTCTGCATCAATTTTGATTTCCGGGGTGCGCAAATTTTCCGTCAGGAGCTCGCTGACGACGGCATTGAACGCATCCTTGAATTCATTGACCCGGCTCACCTCGACGGAAAGTCCCGCCGCATACTTGTGTCCCCCGAATTGGATCAGGGTGTCTTCGCACCGCTTCAGGGCCTGGTAAATGTCGAACCCGGAAACGCTTCTGGCGGACCCCTTGGCCACGCCGTCGATAGTCGTCATCATCACGGTCGGTTTATAGTATTTTTCGACCAACCGAGAGGCAACGATGCCGATGACGCCGGGGTGCCAGGTTTCCTGGTGAAGGACGATGGCCGATTCCTGCTCAACGTCGAGGTAGTTCTCCACAAGTTGCTGGGCCTCAAGAAATGTGTCCTCGTCAATCTTGCGGCGGTTGCGGTTCTCCTCCTCGGCGACCCGGGCAAGTTCGAGAGCCTGTTCGAATGAATCCGAGGTGAGAAGCTCCACGGCCCGCATGGCATTTCCCAGTCTCCCCACGGCATTGATACGAGGGGCAAGGACAAAGACAATCTGGCCTGCGGTGATCTTTCCCGGTTTGAGTCCGGCCGTGTCAATCAGGGCACGGATGCCGGGGCGCGGGTTAGAATTAATAAGATCGAGTCCCAGCTTTACCATGGCCCGGTTTTCTCCCGTGAGCCGGACGATGTCGGCCGTCGTTGCAAGCGTGACAAGGTCAAGGTACGAAGTGAGGACGGTATTGGGGTCGTCGGTGAGACGGGATTGGACCATCTCGTGAGAACAGAGCGCCTGGATGAGCTTGAATCCCACTCCGCATCCCGAGAGATGTTTAAAAGGATAGGAACAAGTCGGCTTGAGCGGATCGAGCAGGGCAAAGGGTTCTGCAAACTGTTCGCCCGGTTGGTGATGATCACAGACGATGACATCGATCCCCCTGGACTGCGCCGTCCGGACGGGCTCAATGGCCGTGATGCCGCAGTCGATGGAGATCAGGAGCGTGACACCAAGTTCTTTTGCGCGATCGACACCGACCCGGGAAAGTCCGTATCCGTCCTTGATGCGGTCAGGGATGAAGTAGGAGACGGTTCCCCCGACGCTCTTCAGGAAGGTCCAAAGAAGCGTTGTCCCATTTGTTCCATCGACATCATAATCGCCATAGATGAGGATCGGTTCCCTGGTCTTCAAGGCGCGGACGATGCGTTCGACCGCCCGATCCATATCATGGATGAGAAAGGGGTCATTCAAATCGGAGAAGCTCGGACGGAAGAACGAGCGGGCCTCTTCAAAAGTATGGACACCCCGCCGGGAAAGGATCTCCGCGAGGACCGGGGAAACCCCCAGCTCATCGCCGAGCCGTTTCGCGGTTTCCTGCAACGTCAACGAGTCTTCGGACTCTGTTTGTTCCGGGAAGGTCCAGCGATATTCTTTGATGAGAGACATAGAGGGCTCGGTTGCATGGGTACGACCGTTACGGACAAAGTGTTCCGCGAGGTCATGAAATAAAATAAAATAAAACGCAGGTTGGCGGCCGATAAGCCGAATTCTGTCTTCCCTGCGCGAAGGCAGGGGAGGCAGTCATTTCTCTGATGCGACCTACCCGTCACGGTGTCCCGCAGGGCGGGACAGAAGCGGGCCGCTTCAGCCATGACTTACGTGGTCTTGCACCGGGTGGGGTTTATCTTGCCTCGCTCATTGCTGAACGAGCGGTGGTCTCTTACACCACCTTTTCACCTGTTTCTCGTCCGCTCACGCGGACGGGATGTGTGTTTTCTGTGACACGATCCGTTCCTGCGGGATATGGCCCGCAAGACCCCCGATTGACTCGGGGCACCCTGCCCTGTGGTGTTCGGACTTTCCTCCCTCCACCGAAGTGAAGAGCGACTGCCTGGCCGACCCACCTGCGAAATGAACTCGTACGACACTCATGGGAGCTGATTGCCTCCTGCGCGATCCTCGTGGTCAAAGACCACGGCGCTCAACGGCCTTTTCGAATCGATTCCCAGATTTGCCAGTTGATCGGCCTCCCTGTTCTGCTCCCGCGGAACGTGTTTGATCTGGAATGTGAACGGTGCGGATTGAAGAAGGTTGTGTGCTTTCTCGAAATACTTTTTCAGCGTGGCATCCTTGACGCGATATTCGCCCTTGAGCTGGCGCACCATGAGCTCGCTGTCGGAGTGGACGACCAACCGGGAGCAACCGGTTTCCCCCGCGACCTTGAGGCAGGCGAGGAGGGCGGAGTATTCTGCGATATTATTGGTCGCTTTCCCAAGAAAGCCGGAGAGGCGTTTCAGGATGATCCCACGCTCGTCCTTCAGAATGATGCCGATGCCCGCTTCACCCGGGTTTCCCCTCGAGGCGCCATCGGTAAAGGCGTAGACGGTCATAGCACGGAAGAATACGTTTCTACAATCTCGTCGGAGACCATCAGGCGGCCGCAATGCTCGCAGATGATCAGTCGCTCGTTCTTCCGAAGTTCCACAAGGGCCTGGGGGGTCACCTTCTTAAAGCACCCTCCGCAGGCGTTCCTTCGGACTGCCACCACGGTTTTTCCGCCGAAAGCCTTCCGGACACGCGTATACAACCGCAAATCGTTTTTTTCAACGCGGACGATGACTTTTTCGCGTTCGTGCTTTAATCGCAGTTCCTCCTCCTCGTGCTCCTGGTTGACTTCCTTCAATTCCGCCTTGCGTTCCTCGAGCTCTTTTTCCAACTCCTCGATCTCCGGGATAAGGAGTTCGAGATCACCCTTTGCCACGGACGCCCTCCCCTCCATCGCATCCATCTCCTTGGAGAGCTGCGTGATCTTTTCCTGGGACTGATCAATCTCCCGTGTGAGCGCGTCGTACTGTTTATTGGTTTTGATCTGGAACTGCTGTTCTTTGTATTTCTCGATCTTTTCCCGGGTGGTGATGACCTCCAGGTCGATTTCATCCCTGCGGACGATGGAATGCTTGATCAGGGTTTCAAACTCCTGCTTCTTTTGTACCTTGGCTTGGAGCTGTCCCTCCAGGTCTGATACCAATCGGGGAAGGTCTCCTTTCAACTCCACCAGTTCATCCAGCCCGGAATCGACCTGCTGGAGGGCATACAGTAGACGTAGTCGCTTTTCCAAATACTGCTCCTTGCTTGTTATGAAAGAAAGTGTGTTGGGTTCGTTCGTATGTTCGTGGTAAATACTTCCAGCGGTTCCCCCGTGGTTCGGGCATGGCGTTTCAGTCGCTCCGCGATCGGTTTCAGGATCACGTGCTCGGTCTCCCAGTGACCCGGGTCGATCAGGGCGAGGCGGTCGCCGGCTTCATGGAATGCATGGTACTTTACATCGGCAGTGACGAACGCGTCAGCGTGTGTGGCAAGTGCGTCCCGCAGGAGGTCGGAACCGCTCCCGCCGCAAACGGCAACCCGTTGCACCTGTCGGTTCAACCGGCCGGAATACCGTACGGCTTCCGCGCGGAGAGTAGCCTTGATCTTTTTCAAAAATGATCTGAGGGTTGCGGACTTGGCCAGCGTCCCTACCGCCCCCATGCCGTGCTCGGGGTCCGTGTTCTGAAGAGGATAGACGTCGTACGCCACCTCTTCGTACGGATGAACTGCTTTCATGGCAGTCAGGATGGAAGAGATGTTCGCCCGCGGGGCAATCATTTCGACCCGCGTCTCTTCCACGCTTTCCAGTTTGCCTTTCTGACCGAGGAAGGGGTTCGAATCTTCCGATCCCCGGAACGTTCCCGTGCCGACGGTTCGAAAGGAACACGAATCGTACTTCCCGATCGCTCCGGCGCCTGCTTTGCTCATCGCGCCTGCGATCGTATCGACATGGCCGGACGGGACAAAGACGGCGATCTTGACAAGGGTATCTTTGAGCGGTGCCAGGAACTCGATCCCGCGGAGTCCGAGTGCTTCCGCCAGGGCAAAGCTTACTCCCCCGCGCACGGAATCCAAATTCGTATGGGCCGAATAGACCGCCATCCGTTTTTCGGCCAGCGTCAGCAACAATCTCCCGAGTTCATCCCCCGTCGTGATGGAGGAGGGGGGATGGAACAGCAGTGGGTGATGGGAAACAATGAGGTCGGCCTTCTTGGCGATTGCTTCCTTGACGACTTCCTGGGTGACGTCGAGGGCAACGAGCACCCGCCGCACCCGCCTTTCGTGGTCTCCGACCTGCAATCCGATCACATCCCGCTCCCATGCAGTCCAGGGGGGAGCCCAGGTTTCAAAGAACGTTTCGATGTCTCTGATGGTCATGCGTATTGGAACAGGGGATAAAAAAAAGTGTCCCGCTTCTTGGGCGGGACACTTTTAGGGATTCGGGTTACCGGGAAACTTGTATGCGAGTTGTTTGAGCCTTATTCTATACGACATCGTTGATCAATACACTCGGTGAACGCATCCAGGGAGGTCTTGTTATTGCTATCAAACACGACACAGTATAGGTAACTTTGCGTTGAGATGCAACCTCTCGTCTCCTTCCCGGCATGTGGTTCATGACCCCTGTTTGCCTTGTACCGCCGTTCCATGAAAATCGATCTTTTCGAAGTTAATGTCACGGAGGCGCTTGATTTCCGCTTCGATCTTATGGAAATTTTCATCGAATCGTTTCAGGATGGCCATCTCCTCTTCCTGCAACGTCTGACGCCTGATGAGATCGGCGCTGATCTTAATGGCGGCCAGCGGATTGTTAAACTCGTGGCAGACCGTGACGACCAGTTCACGGATGGCTTCCGCCCTTTTTTCCGCGATGAGCATGCGTTTCTCCACCGCCTTGATTTGTTTATGCATCTGCACCCGGTCCAGCACGTTGATGATGGTACGGGGAAGGATGGATTCGGCCAGATCCTCTTTGATCAGGAAGTCCTCCACCCCCAGCTTCATGGCTTCGATGGCGAGCTTGAAATCACGCGTGGCGGTGACGAAGACGATGGGGATCTCGGAGTCCATTTCGTTGAGCTGAAGACAGAATTCGAGCCCGTTGGATCCCTGGAGCACATAGTCCGTAAGGATCAGGTCGATGCTCTTGTTCTGCTGAACTTCCGCGAGGGCTTCGTCGACCGTTTCCTTCCAGATCAGTTTAAAATCGCGGTTCTGGAATTTTTGAAGATGGTACTGAACGAGTTTCGCAAAGCTGATATCGTCGTCCACCAATAAAACCTGGATGGGTTGTTGGTGTGCCGGGAAGAAAGACTCTGTCATAGGTGTGAAAAGGTAAGGGAAGTTTTTTTGAGTTGCAATGAAGGAGTCCGGGCAGGGGCGCTCCACCCAGGTGTTCCGGTTGGTTGCATTTCAGAGGGAAATTCTCTATACTGACCCCACTCTGAACGCTTCTCTACGGATCGCTCCTTTTCCAAGGTGCGACAGAGCGTTGATTCTCAAGGAGAATGAATCTATGCCTCAAAAAAACAGAATTCTCGTTGTCGACGATGAGGACGCCCTCCGGACGGTCCTGAGTTCAGAACTGGAAGGCGAGGGATACAAAGTAGCGTCGGCGGCTGACGGCTCGGAGGCCATCGAGATCCTCAAAAAGGAGGGTTTCGATCTCATTCTTCTCGATATCAAGATGCCCAACGTTGACGGATTTGAAGTGCTGAAGTTTGTCAAGGAAACCCACCCCGACACCAAGGTAATCATGTTGACCGGTTTTGCCGACCTCAAGAATGCCATTGAATCCAAGAAACTTGGGGCGGAGGATTTCGTCAGCAAACCCTACGACCTTGTCGACCTGCTTACGACTGTTGAGCGCGTCCTGAGCGGAGTCTAACCCCCATCACGCCGGGGAGCCTCATGCCCAAGAAGTTCCAAATCCTCGTCGTTGATGACGAAGAATCCATTACCTTCCTCCTCAAAACCGAGCTCGAAGAGCTCGGGGGGTACGACGTCGATGTCGCCCTGAACGGCACCGAAGCGATCAACCTGCTCCAATCCAAGATTTACGACATCGTATTGCTCGACATAAAAATGCCCCGCGTCAGCGGCATTGATGTGCTGAAGTTCATCACCGAGCACTCCCCGACAACACAAGTTATCATGCTCACCAACATCGTCGACTATAAAACCGCCATCGAGACGATGAAGCTGGGGGCCTATGATTTTGTGAGCAAACCGTACGATACCGATCAGCTCCTTGCCACCATGAGCCGCGCACTGGACCGACGCCAGCTTGTCATTGACAAGGAGGTGATGCGCAACGAGTTAAACCGCATCACCGGGTCGAGCGGCATCATCGGGGAAAGTCCGGTCTTCAAAAATGTCATTGAGAATGTACGGAAGGTGGCGGCGAGCGAAGCGTTCGTCCTGGTCCAGGGCCTCAGCGGAACCGGGAAGGAACTTATCGCTCACCTCCTCCATAATGAAAGCCCACGCAAAGAGCGCCCCTTCGTCGCCGTGAATTGCGCTTCGATTCCCGACCAGTTGCTGGAAAGTGAACTCTTTGGTCATGAGAAAGGGTCGTTCACGAATGCCTATTCCGCCAAGCAGGGCCTGGTAGAGGTGGCGGATGGAGGGACCCTCTTTCTCGATGAAGTCGGGGATATCAGCCAGCCAACACAGGCAAAACTCCTCCGGTTTCTTGAAACGGGGGAATTCCGTCGTGTTGGGGGAACCGCGTCCATGCGGGTGGGGGTCCGTGTGATCTCCGCGACCAATAAAAATCTGCAGAAGGAAGTTCAGGAGGGACGATTCCGGGAAGACCTTCTCTACCGGCTCAATGTTGTCAGTATTCAGATCCCACCATTGAAAGAACGGAAGGAGGATATTCCGCTTCTCATCGAATACTTTACCAAGCGTAAGTCGAAATCCAAAACGAAAAAGGTGAGCCCTGAGGCCCTTGCACTGCTCATGCAATATGATTGGCCCGGCAACGTGCGTGAATTGGAGCATGTCATTGAAGGTTCCTCGATCCTCTCGCAGGGAGACATCATTGAACTGAGCGATCTCTGGATCAACCCCTCTCTCGCGCAACAGGTCCACTTTCCGGCGGTCCCCGCATCGAACAATGGGTATCAAAGGTTGGTTTCCTTGGAGGATCTTGAAAAGGTTCACATTCAAAAGGTTCTCGAACATCATCATGGGAACAGGTTGAAAACTGCAGAAACCCTCGGTATTACGACCAAGACGTTGTATCTGAAGATCAAACGGTACAAGATCCCCGTGCCGTCCCCGGGAGATCATTCGTAATTCTCGACCCCTGCGACCGCTTTCCCTCGGCATCTCCTTATGGCTCCTCAAGAGGTTTCCATGTAATTTTTTTTGAATCCTCTGCAACTTTATTTAAATCGAGCCGTCTAAGTGTAGGGAGCAATAAAAAGCTACCTCCTTCTTGAATGAGCCAGTTATCGGTCGCCTATGGTGGGACGATTGAGAAACTGGCTCTGTTATTTTCATCCCTCCCGTTCCTTACCTTGACTTTCGCGGCTTAATTAACTAATTTTTGCCACATTCGACGGGCAACCATCCCTCCTGTCGTTTATTATAGACACACCCCATTCCCCCCAAGGAATCATTCATGTCGAAGTATCAAGGCGTTGACTATTATAACCTCGATGATTTGTTGTCGGAAGATGAAATCCTCGTCCGCAATACCGTTCGCGAGTTTGTCGACGATAATGTTCTTCCCGTGATCGAGCGGCACTATGAGGCAGGCACATTTTCAATGGAGTTGATACCCAAAATGGCCGGGATCGGATTGTTCGGTCCAACCCTTCCGCAACGGTACGGATGTGCAGAGCTCAATAATGTCGCTTATGGACTTATGATGCAGGAGTTGGAGCGCGGTGACAGTGGCGTCCGCAGCTTTGCCTCAGTTCAGAGCGGTCTCGTGATGTACCCGATCTTTACGTTCGGCACCGAACAACAGAAGGATCAATGGCTCCCGAAGCTGGCAAGTGGGGAGAAGATCGGTTGCTTTGGATTGACGGAGCCGGATTTTGGGTCAAATCCGGGCGGCATGATCACGAGAGCGGAGCGCAAGGATGGGGGGTTTGTGCTGAATGGTGCCAAGATGTGGATCACCAATGGAACCATTGCAGATGTTGCAGTGGTCTGGGCAAAACTTGAGGGGGAGATCAGGGGTTTCCTAGTGGAAAAGGGAACAAAAGGATTCAGCGCCCCGGAGATGAAGGGGAAACACTCGCTGAGGGCGTCGGTCACCTCCGAGTTGGTATTCCAGGATTGCGTGATCCCTGAAACGAATCTCCTGCCGGCGTCCGGCGGATTGAAATCGCCCTTGATGTGCCTCACCCAGGCCCGATATGGGATTGCGTGGGGTGCGTTGGGGTCGGCCATGGCGTGTTATGATACGGCGCTGTCCTACGCAAAGTCGCGTATCCAGTTCGGCAAACCGATTGCGGGGTTTCAGATGACGCAGGAAAAGCTCGTCCATATGCTTACGGAGATTACAAAAGGACAGCTCCTGTGCCTGCAATTAGGCAGGTTGAAAGACCAGGGGAAGGCCAAGTTCAACCAGGTATCGATGGCGAAGCGGAATAACGTGTACCACGCACTTGAGATCGCCCGCATGGCGCGTGAGATCCTGGGGGCAAACGGTATTCTCAATGAGTACCCGGTCATGCGCCACGCAGCGAACCTGGAGTCGGTGAAAACGTACGAAGGCACCCATGAAATGCACACCTTGATTATCGGTGAGGATATCACCGGCATCGGGGCGTTCGTGTAATATCCTGCGAGAAGGTTGAGAGGAATCCCATGGCATCCAAAAAAATTATTGGTGAAGGGTTGACCTATGACGATGTTCTCCTCGTCCCGTCAAAGTCCTCAGTATTGCCGAGAGAGACGGATGTCCGGACGAGGTTGACCAGGCACATTGAGTTGAACATCCCGCTCCTCAGCGCTGCCATGGATACCGTGACGGAGTCCGCGATGGCGATCGCGCTCGCACGGGAGGGGGGGATAGGGATTCTCCATAAGAACATGTCCATTGAGCGGCATGCGGAGGAGGTTGACAAGGTGAAGCGCTCGGAGAGCGGCATGATTCGCCATCCCATTACGCTCTCGCCGCGGCAGACCGTCCGTGAAGCGCTCGAGGTCATGCGCAAGTACTCGATATCGGGAATCCCGATCGTCGAGAATGAAAGTCTCGTCGGTATTCTTACCAACCGGGATCTGCGGTTTGAACCGAACCTCGAGCTGGAGGTCGCCCATGTCATGACGAACGGCAAGATGATCACCGCTCCGGTCGGAACGACCCTCGAAGAGGCGGAAGTCATTTTGCAGAAACATCGCATTGAAAAACTCCCGGTCGTCGATAAGCATGGCAAGTTGAAAGGGCTTATCACGTTCAAGGATATTCAGAAGAAGAAGCGGTATCCGTTTGCATGCAAAGATAAGCTCGGTCGGCTGCGGGTTGGAGCGGCCGTTGGCGTCACCAGCGATACGCTGGAGCGGGTCGCAGCTCTCGTTCAGGCCGGCGTGGATACGGTTGTGGTCGATACAGCGCACGGCCATTCCAAAGGTGTCCTCGAAATGGTGAAACGGATCAAGTCTAAGTATGATATCGATCTTATCGCCGGGAACGTCGCAACCGGCGAAGCGACGAAGGATCTCGTGAAAGCGGGGGTCGATGCGGTGAAGGTGGGGATCGGGCCCGGATCGATCTGCACGACGCGCGTGGTTGCCGGAGTCGGTGTTCCGCAGGTGACGGCTATCATGGAGTGTGCGCGGGTCGCTGCCCGATCGAAAGTCCCTCTCATCGCTGATGGCGGTGTCAAGCAGACGGGGGACGTTGCGAAGGCAATCGCGGCCGGGGCGGA
>JACPUH010000043.1 GCA_016192345.1 Ignavibacteriales bacterium
AATCAGCGCGGGAGCCGAAGGAGATGATCTGGCATCAAAGCGACCATGTGATGCCGGAGGAGAAGGAGCTGATCAAGGAACTGACGAACATCGTGGCAGGAAGATTGTACGGTCGTTGAGGGATTGATTTCCGCTCTTTCATGAGGTCGTCATAGCCTTCGGGAGAACAGTTGCCTTCAGGAGCAATCCGCCCGAAAGAAGTCCGGCCACAAGACATCCCGTCCACAAGGCCGTTGAACCGAACAGGTCCAGCGCGAATGTCCCCAACCAGGGACCGACGGCAAACGCCAGGCTTACCATCATCTGATAGAACCCCATGTACCGCCCCCGGAGTTGTGATGGGGCGATCTCCCCAAGGAACGATGCCGTGCTGGGGAACAGGATCATCTCCCCGAAAGTCCACACCACCACCGTCATCGCGATAAACCATGCATCCTGCGCAAAGGCCAGGAGCCCGAATCCCAACCCGAACAGAAGTGCCCCGAGCGGCAACGTTCGCTTGTAGGGCCACTCTTCCATGGCGAGATTGAGAGGGATCTCGAGGAAGATGATCAGCCCGGTGTTGACGGTGAACATCAGCCCATAGATCGCCTCGTTGAGATGAAGATCGCGCACCATGAAGATCGGGAGAGCCGCTTCATGCTGAAAGAAAATGGCGAGAGTCGGCAGGAGCGCCACGAGGAACCAGAAAAGCCGCAGGTTGGACGCGGGATATCCCCGGAGGGCCGAGCCCGTTTCCTTATCACCGGTCGGAGCAGCGTGATGCCGGTGATGCGTGCGGATGGGTGAGAGGCCTAAAAGAAGTCCGGCGGCAAGCGTTGTCGTTGCATTGACGAAGAAAAGTGCCGAGTAGGAGAGAACGGCGAGAAATCCTCCGATCGCAGGGCCGATGCTCATGCCAAGGTTGATGGCAAGGCGAAAGAACGCGAATGCAAGTTTTCTCTGTTCCGGAGGAACGGCATCGGTGACGAAGGTGAGGTTGGCCGGCCGGAAGGCTTCACTCGCCATGGCCCAGAGGAACGTGACGGCCAGGATCGATTCGTAGGTGGACAGGAATGGGAAGAAAAAGAGAAATCCTCCCGTCGTAAGGAGTGAGATCTCCATGATGCGTAATGGGTTGAACCTGTCGCACAGCCAACCTGAAATCGGGGCGGTCACCAGGGCGCCGACACCATAGACGGAGATCGCGAGGCCGGCCTGCGCCGCGGACAGATGGATCGACCTCGTCAGGTACAGGACAAGGAACGGCAACGCCATGGTCCCCGCGCGGTTGATCAGGGTGGCAAGAAAAAGGAACCACATATCCCGTGGAAGGGCACTGAGCCCCTTCCATGGGTTCGGAAGTTTGAATTGCATGAGGGTGTTGGGAAAAGGTGTAGGGCGAAGAGACTCTTCGCCCTACGGCTGCGCGTTACTTCGTATATGAATCAATAACTCGGTTGATGGCCGAACTGCACACGGGGTCGAACCCTACGAGACTTAAAGAAAACATCCGGCAATCCAGGGAAGGACGATACAGTCCTTTGGAAACGTAGCCGGCTCCTTCATACGCACCGACCTTCCCCGTGTGTGCAGGATCCCTGAGAAGCTTCATCGCTTGCTGGTACAGCGGTTCACGCTTCTCATAGTAATCAGGAGCAAGACGGTCGAGTTTTCCCCGGAGCGCTTCCAAACTGTCGTAGCTGACCTTCGCCCACGGTGTCGGGAGGGATGTCCCGGGTGCGATAAACGACTTCCATTTGATGGTGGCCGGATCGTTGAGCGCCGTGATGTTCGGCTCCCACGGCTCGACTCCTTTTTGATAGAAATCGACGTACGAAATCTGCGAAGAATAGTACTCATCCCCCAACCCGGCAAATGAATGGCCGAGCTCGTGGACAAACACATAGTCCATCTGCCACTCCTGTCCCTTGGTATCGACCTGCGTGTAGCACGTGGTGTAGAGGTTGTAGATGCCTCCTCCTCCGTACCGGTTGTCGTTGCAGAGAATGGTAAGCGCGTCGTAGGGGACGTTCCCCGCGATATCCCGCAGGACACGGTTCTCTTCGGTCAAGACGTACCGTGCACTGCCGAAGGTGTTGTACATGGTCCCGAGGGCGTTCTCCTTCCACTCGTTCTTATCCGGCTTGTCGATGCCTGATTCGTTTGACTCGACTTCGATGATCCAGACGTTGAATTCCTTCTTCCGTTCCTTGAAGGGGCTGATGCTGAAGAGCGCATCCGCGAAATGTTGTGCATCCTTGTTGAACTTCGCCATATCCGCTTTCGCGTATCCATCGCCGATGATGAGAAGGTCAACCTTGCTCTGCGGCGCGCCGTTATCAAGGATCTTTTTTGATTGGTACTGGGCGGTTCGTCGTTGCCTGTTGACCTGTGTCGGGGAATTTGGGTCGATGACAGTTGAGAACACCTCATGGAAGATCATCTGTCTATCCCTGCGTGAAATGGTCACCTGCACGGGATGTTTGGGAAAAGGAAACCGGACCGTTTCGTGGAAGGTCCTGAAGGTCCCGGCCAACGCTTCCCCGGTCGATTGCCATTCGTTAAAGATGCTGGAGAAGCCGCGGGAGTAGATCAGCGAGGCCGAGGCAACATCATACACGCGCATCACGTACTCTCCGAGGTTGAGGTTGTCCACCAGCCGGGTACGGCTCCCCGGCCACGGACCTTCTTCGTACACCTTGTCGAGGGCCACTGTTTCGGCTCCCTTCGTCCCTGTGTGATGGTAATCGACCCGCATGGTTTTGTCGGCAAAATACGTGGTGAAGCTTTGGGAGAGGAGAACTGATGGGATCAAGGCGAGCAAGAGTGAAATTGTTTTTTTCATATTGAGGTCCTTAAAGAAGCGTCGGTAAGTTAAAGAGATAACGAAGACACAAGCTATCGTATACGATAAAGGGTATTCCTTGTAGTGCAACCTGTCAGGTTGCGCTACCGGCCCTTTTAAAAGAGCCTTTGCGCAATCATCAAATCGTATGCTTTCTTCCTTTGTTGAGATCCTGGAGATACTTCATCAACGGCTCAAAATACCGAAGCATTGCATTGGCGTTAAGATCCTCCCCGGTGGTTCCCTTCAGGACGATCCGCCAATCACGGGACGCGCCGGGAGTCATGATCTTCTTGAGAAATTCCCCGACCTCCTTGCTTCCGTAGTAGTCGGTCACACGCGGGTCCTGCTTCAGGATGGTGGTTGCAATATGGTCATGGAGCTGGAACAGCAGGACATAGGAAAGCGCGTAATCATAATACTGTGCCGCATCGTCGTTGATATGGGTTTTGGTGGCTGCATCACAGTATTGTTCACCGCGGGAAGTGGGAGGGATGATCCCCTGGTATTCCTTTACAATTTCCCACCATTTCGCGTTGTACTGATCCTTCGGGAGGTTCTTCTCATACAGTTCATGTTCAAAGTGCGACATCGTTCCTGTTGAGAAGGGAATGAACACGGCATAGTTCAATGCTTCCTTCAGAAGAGCCTGGACCGGATCGACTTTCGCTTCCTTCGGAGCGATGCCACGCCCCTCGAGAAACGGTTTCTGCATCGAGGCGAGACCGATCATGCTTCCGATCGCTTCGTGGTAGCCGCGGTTGGCCCCCTCGCGCAGGAGCGGTGGGACATCCGGGTTTGTATAACTTATGAAATAATACACATGTCCCAGTTCATGGTGGGTCGTCTCATACCATTCGGCGTTCGGTTCGACGCTCATCAGGGAGCGGAGGTCGTTCTGCAGGTCGAGATGCCAGGCACTCGCGTGGTTATTCTTTTTGTACGCAGCCCCTTCCGGAAGCGGGTAGAGCGATGAGCGATCCCAGAAACTTCGCGGCAACGCGGGCCATCCGAGGCTGACGTAGAATTCCTCCGCCTGCTTCACGATCCACTCCGGAGTTTTGTCTTTCAGGGAGGCGTCGATGTCCATGCCTTCCACTGACACCATGGCGCTCCAATCCTGTCCCCACCGGTTCGGAAGCCAGTCGGCGGGAAGCATATCGGGAACAGGCTGGCGGTATTTCTTCGCGAGTTCGTATCGCGCGTACGTGTGCAGCTCACGGTACAGAGGGCGCAACTCGCGGTTCAACTTGTCCATCAGTTCCATCATTTCCTGAACCGTCATGCCGTAGTCGGAGACCTGGTAGGCGAAGTAGGAGGAATAGCCGAGCGGCTTCACCGTGGCGTTGCGCAGACGCCGGAGATTGTCGAGACCGTCCTTCAAGACGGTTCCCACATTCTTCGAGGCCTCCCATGCGGCGCGGCGTTCCTTCAGGTTGGCCGACGTCCGGAGGATCTCGTCGATACGGTTCGTCGTGACGGGTTTTCCACCGATTTTGAACTCGAAGCCGTACAGAGCTTCGGTCTGCTTTGTCTCCGCTGCGATCCGTTCCTCCACAATCTCCTCCACCATCTCCGGGTTATCCGCGGCAAGGTAGAGGATTCGCTCAAACTGTTTGACCTGTAGGGGGGTGAGCCGGTCCTTCTGTTCGAGAAAACGCTGTGCGGTCTCGATGTTGGCCTTGCTCCCGGTGAAGGCGGAGAACTCCGCGCGCGCTTTTTTGGTCGTGTTCGCGTTGGTCTCATCTCCCTCCACGATGCGGGTATTGGAGTTCCACTCCGCCAGGCTGTAGGCATAGCTGAGCTCGAGATATTTTGTCGTGTAGGTATCGAGGAACTGTTGTGCCTCCTGCTGCACGGAGGGTTGGCATGCGACGAACAGGAAAAGAAGGACGATCAAAAACTTGCTGAGGACGTGAAAGAAGTTCATAGGGAGCACCCGATCCTTTCTGGAAAATGATGACGCCAATGTAATAAAAAGAAAAGAAGAAAAAACGAGCGGGGAGAGGGGGGGGAAATGGAGGAAAGCGGGTTGTAGCGTGAGGGTCCGGGGATTCTCACAAGTGAGTTTCCCGGTCTCTCTCTTCACTCAATCCTGGGAACCGGGGCTTCCATCAAGTCCTGCGAGCTTCTTGAATGCTTTCGGCTTCATGCCGTAATCAACCCAATCATGATTCTGCTCGGCGCCGAGGCGTTCGTAGAACCGCATGCTGTCCTTGTTCCATGGGGCTACCTCCCATTTGATGACGCCACAAGTGTGCGCAACAGCCTCCCGAGCGGCGGCTTTCATTAAGGCTTCGCCGATCCGAAGGTTTCGGGCCTCCGGAGCCACGAAGAGTTCCTTGATATACATTGTCGGTTTGGCAATCGCCGTGTAAGGGATGAAGTAGTACACGAGCATCCCGGCGATCGTTCGCGTTTCAGGATCTTCGGCGACAAAGCAATGGAAGCTGGGTGGGTTCCGTCGAAAGCCATGGTCGAGGATCACCTTCTCCGTAATGGCAAACACATCGATGTAGTGCTCGAACTCGGCCAGCCCCCGCATCAGGGGGAGCAGTTGAGGAATATCCTGTTCCCGCGCTTTTCGGATTGTCATGGCGACTCTGATTCGTTGGGACCTTCGGTCTTTCGCTCAGTACGAGTGAAGGTAAGAAATTGAGAACGGAATTGAGAACTGCCGAGCAACAGAGCGCACCCCATGGCAATATAAAAGGGAGAAAGATACGGCTTAGGGATGGGGGATTGTCGCAAGAGAAAGCCGAGTAAGATCATAAGGGCGATCATCACATACCCGCGGGGGGCAAGGAACGAAGTTAAGGGGCTTCGGTCCGGAAGGCGATGGATTCTCAGGGCATTTTGTTCCGCGATCCTTCGGAACCCGGAGTAGTACCCGAGAATCCCGAACCCGATCCCGGCCGTACCCAGAATCAGCGGCATACGTCCTTCAGCCTCCTGCAACCAACCTACTCCCCGCACGAGGAGGAACACACCGACGATGCCCCAGAGAGATCCCGCCGTGAGGAAGAGCCACTTTTTATGAACGGTGGGAATGAAGTTCATAGGCATCGACATCGCGCTGAAAAAAACAATTTAAAAGAATTTCCCGCGAATCTCCGCGAATCCTTACGGAGGATGATCAAGACCGGTATCGCTGGATTTCTATTCGCGGAGATTCGTGTGGGTTCGTGGGAGAATAACCGAGAGTTCAGGTTCATTTCCGTGGTCCGAAGATCAGTGCCCCCATCGACCCCAGATCCCACCATGTCTGGTTGGAGGTAAAACCGGCCCAGAGGTACACGTTCTTGCGATAGGTCGACCCGTCATTTTCGTTGATCGCCACATCGAACCCGATCTTCATGCCGGGCTGAGGTTTCAACCTGTTCAGACTGGAAAGGGGATATCGGCAGATGATGGTGTATCCCTTCTCCGTCCTGTTGAAAAATGTCTCGGCGTTCTGGACGAGGAGCGGCTTCGGCAGAGTCGGTCCGCCGGCCCCGTGCCCGCGCCAGAGTTCCTGGGGAAGTTCGGTTTTCCGGTACTCCGGCATGGAGAGATGGCGGAACAGTCCTGGAGTCGGCGGATCGGTCCCCTGGTCCGCTGTGGTGCGCGTATCGATCACCACCTCCATGCAATCGGTGTCCCACGCGTAGCTCATTCTCGGGTATTCCCACGTCGTTATCACCGTCTGGTCCAGGACGTCGGCCCCCACGTAGAGGTACTCATCGTCGTACAGCGCGTAGATTTTTGCCGAGAGATCGGAGAGTCCCTGCCAAGGTTGATTCCCCAACAGGAGCTTATGGGCTTGCGTCGGTTTGTCGATGGTGACCGGGTTCTCCCTGTTCCAGCCGTGCCAGCTTCCATCAAGCGAGGGGGGTGTCGCGGCAAAGTGGGCGATCCCTGCATAGAGATCCCGTTCGAACTCAAAGCTGAAGTTCCCGCTCTCCAACTTCAGTCGCGCAGGATAATACTGGTTGTTTGGGTTATACCCACCAAGCAGAACGGGGAGAGAGATTTTCTTTGTCTCAAGAGGCTGTAGCGTTACATCGCTTCTGGTGGGCTCTGTCGTTTTCCATGATTTGTCGAGGCTGAGCTGGGTCGTTACGATCTGCTTCTCGCGTGTCTGGTTTATCAGCGAGACCTCAACGCGCCCCTGACCTCCGTTCGCAAGCATGAGTTCGCCGGTAACGGGTTGGGTTACGCGGAGCGTCTTTTGTATTTGCTCCGATCCAAACCGGATCGTTGCCAGATAGGTAACAGGGGGTGCATCATTGGGAATTTCCAGGTTGATCGTGAAAACGGACGCGCGTCCAATTGGCACCCGTTGTGTTTCCGAACTACGCCCCTCAATCCAGTCGGCATCGGAGCGGTACCGGCCGGGCGAAGTGGTTCGCCGGATCGTCCCCTTGTTGAGGGGAAGCAGGTTGACAACGCCCCCCCACCAGGTCAACTGGCTGTTGACCCGCTCCTTCCAGTCGGGGGAGGGGTTGATGGAAACATTTCCTTCGATGGCATTCGGCGTAGAGTTCCAGACGCGCACCGTGAGGGCATTCGAACGACCGACGAACAGTGTGCTGTCGGTCGGAGCGATCAACTCGAGGGCAACCTTGCCGGTGCGTTGAAGGATCGCGTATTCTCCCTCCCGCTGGAGGGGCATGGGGGTTCCATCGACTTCAATCGTTGTTATTCCCGGGGCATGGATGCGGATCCGGTTGTACTGCTCGGGGGTTCGGAGGGAAAGCGTCCGGCCGCTCCATTGGCATTCAAGTTCTGCGAGGGGAACATCGGAGCTGACCACCACACGTGACCCATCCCGCACTTCTTTGATCCCAAATCCCGAAAAGGCTTTAAGGGCGGTTCCTTCCTTTCTCATCACCCAATATTCGGAGCGGGGGATATCGACGAAGATCTCGTCCACGCCATCGACCCGCTGAACGACGTATGTATTCCGTGAGCGACGTGTGTATTCGAGCACCGAGGGCTCGCGGTCATACGCGTGCATCAGGTGTGCGAAGCGCGTCGAGTCAGTGACACGCCGGCTGATCACCATCGGCATGGGTTTGGGGTCGGTTACCATCTGTTTATAAAAGCCTCCAATGCGGGGGGCGATCGCCTGGAAGACCCTCGTGTTGCTCTCTCCGATGGCTCTGACCATGAAGTGCTGGTTCCCCTCCGTGAACACTCCACTCCAGCCGGTTTCGGTGAGCCCCGAACGGATTTCCTTCAGTTGATCATAGCCGGCGATGCCGGGCTCGTGGCCGAAGAGGTCGCGCGGCTCGGGCTTCAACGGAAGTCCGTTCAGCGAGAGTGTGCCGAAACTCTGCAGCGGCAAGTCGATGGTGCGCCGGTCCGATGAAACGAAATCGACGAGGTCGAGAAAATAATCCCCCACCTGCAAGAGGGTCCGGGTGATCTTCGACCCGGGATAGGCCGTTGTCGATGCACCGGAGGAAATCTGGAATCCCGGAAGCGCTCCAAAGAAGATGCCGTACCCGTTCGTCCAGGTCTGGGTCGTCTGGTCGATGACCGGCGTGTTGTGAGCGATCGACTGGCGAAACCAGAGTTGGAGGTTCGGGTTGAAATACGATTCGTTCAGGGGATCCAGCAGCCAGTTTCGCCCTTGTGCGTAGTACCCGATCTGCATCCGGTCGGGGTGCCCATGTTCGCCCCCCATGATTCCATAGTCGAGATACAGGTACCGCCGGTCCTTCCCGGAGCCGTTGCGCAACACGCTGAACCCGTTTCCCTCAAGGTTCACGCTTTCCCCGGGGATGATATCCATCGAATAGTTTGGAAGTTCGGCCGCGATGTTAAACATCGTGACCGGCGCATCGGCCTCCCCCAGTGCGGAGGTCTCGCCGACGATCTGTTTCCCGCGGACGACATTGGTGAGGTTGAGAAGAGCGAGGTACTTCGGGTCATTGTAGACGGCATACCCGACCTCATAGTATGTCGCGTACTCCAGGATATTCCCGCCGCCGCTGTCCTTGCTGCGGGGAAATTCATAATTGGGGAGGATCAGGTCGAACGGCACATCGAACATCTTCTTCATCGTCCGTCCGGCAATTTCGAGATGGTACAGGTCGATCCCGTTATGGCGGGCCATCTCGGCAAGATGGATCATGCCGCGCAGCGCCACGAAGTGATAGCCGGACCATTCCGCCCAGAACCCGCTTTCGGGAGTGGCAGAGCCGAGTTGCCAGTAAAATCCGTATTGCCCCTTCAGCGCAAAGTCGATCAGCTCTTGGTCATCATACAAAAAACCGACCGCGGCAGAGACGTTGTTGTACCAGAGTTGCCGGTTGGAGGCCGATTCCGGGAACTGTTGGGTGATCTTCGCAAGCGGGTAGAAGAAGTCGTTCTTCAGCTTTGCCCGTTCATTCTCCGAAAACCCTTTGTAATTGTGGAGGAGGTCATAGCCGTACGCCATGTCGGTTCCCCAGAATGATTCGGACAACGTGCCGAAGAAGACATGCGCCGGGCCGAGAATGGTGTTGGTGGTGGGGTACTTCAGGTAGAGGTCGGCGAACTGCATCAGGATTTCTTTCCCGGCGCTCGCATACCGCTCGTCATCGTAGACGTTGTACAGAATCCCCATCCAGACCAGCCGGGAGGCGAGCAGGCGGTTATACCATCCCGCCCATGCCATGTCGTACTTGCCGCCGCTGAAGACCTCCGTGGTATCCTTCCGGCACCGATGCTCGGTCGGCCGGAATTCTTCATACAAGAGCTCCACATCATGGTTGGGACAGCTGTACATCTTGTACTCGTACACCTGTTTGATGGGGGAGACGAAGATCGGCCTCTTCTGGATGAACCGGTCGATATCCCTCTTGTGCGCTTCCATGATGCCCCGGTACCAATCATGGTCTTTGACCCACTGCCGGGAGCGTTCGATGTCGGCCTTGTCCGCGATGAGACGCGGATGGGAGCGTTGAGCAAATGCCGCAGTGGCAAGGGCCAGGAAAAGAAAAGCCAACGCGGTTCTGCGAACCGATTTGTTCATGGGAATCCTTTCTTGATCAACGTGGAGATCCAAGCTACGGTTGGCCCTCTTGTTTCTCCTCTTCACCCCCGAGCTCATGCAGGAGGCTTCTCGCTTCCGCAAACCCTTTGACGATGACGTTCGTGGCGATGAAGGCAAACCCGAGCGTCCCGAATCCAAACGCAACCATCCATACGATTTCCCAGAGGTCCATCGATACTCCTTTCAAGACTGCTTGCCGGCGAGCGCCGGGCTGTTCCCTGTAATGATCGAGCCGATTCCCATTCCGATAAACCCAAGGACGAAACTCATCAATCCCCTCATGTTGGCGGAGAATAACTCGTTGAAAAAACCCGGCTCACTGATCCCTCGAGCCTGGAGAATGATATCTTCGGCCACAAAGGCAAGGGGCAGAAAGGCTCCGAACGCGAACGCAAGGTACGCTCCAGGCAGACTTGCCCGTTTCCAGTACAAACCGGCTACGAGGACGGGCAAACCCCCCGCGTAATAGATGGTTGTCACATCGAGCAGATAACGGAACGCGCTGTCTTTCAACTCGTACCAGATTCCGAAGATCAACATGAGAAAGCCAATCACGAAAACGCAGATGCGTGTGAGCATGACTCTTCCGGTTCCCGAGATCTCCTTGGTGCGCAGCGGCGCGATCAGGTCCTGGACGATAATTCCACTCCAGGCGATCAGGTAACTGTCATCCGTGGACATCAGTGCAGCGAACATTCCCGCTGCAAGAAACCCGAGGATGCCGATGGGAAGAATTTCCGCGAGGAATTTCGGCATGCCGGCGGTGGGATCACCCGCTGCTCCAAAGTACAGGGCAGCGCCGATCCCCCAGAGGATGGGGAAAAACGCCCTTCCAAGGAACATCACACTCGTCGATTTGAAGATGCGCCGGTTCAGTTCCGGGTTCTCGGAGGCGAGGATGCGCTGGGCGACCGGCTGCCACAGCACACACCCGGAAACGGCAAAGACAGCCCAGTAGGCAATGAAGGTCCATCCATACTCCGGGTGGGTGAAAGGATTCATGGCCCCCGCCCCGTACAGCTCCCGGGCTTTTTCAAAGATGCTGATGATGCCGTGATAGTGGAGGACAAAGACCGATGCCATCAGCATGCCGATCGCCAGGAACACAAACTGGACATAGTCGGTCAGGACGACGGAGACCATGCCGCCGAGGATCGTGTAGATCACCACGATCACCACCAGTATTGTCATCGTCAGGTGGAGAGAAGTTTCCGGGATGTCGGTAAAATTGACGATAAAGACCGCGCCCAGTTTCAGGAAGACACCGAGGCTGAGCACGCCGGCGATCGTCAGGAGCGACGCGGCGAGAACGCGGACGCCGCGGGAGTAACGAACCTGAAAATATTCCGTGATGGTAATGATCTCCAGTTGCCGGATCCGCTCCACGACAAATCCGGTCTGGCCAATCATGAAGTATGCGGCGGCCCAGATCACCCCGATGATGAACGCCGCGAAGCCGAACCGGTATCCCTGTTCCGCGAAGTACATCATGGTGACCAGGCCGAGCTCTGTGGCGACCAGGGAAGCGACGCCGAGGTTGTAGCGGATATGCCTTCCGGCCACCAGGTAGTCCGCGATATTGGTGATCCGCTTCCGGGCCAACATCCCGATGGCGAACGCGAGAAGGACATAGACGGCTACAAGAGTCCAGTCAAAAGTGGAAAATCTCATGCATCAATCCTTCGAATGAAGGGGGTGAGAATATGCTGGGTTAAGGTTCAGCGGTCATCCACACATTGGCGTTCGGTTCATCCTCGCGGAAGAGCACGGGGAAGTACGGGCCCGCGTACAGGTCGCCATCTCTGGGTCGCCGAAGGGTATTGCTGGTGTGGTCTTCGGAAGGCGTGCCCGCGCGGTATCGCGTTCCGTCGATGATCAGATGCACGGCAATCGAGATCCGCGGCCGCGTGCTGACGTTCGGGCGGCTGCCGTGGATCGTGAGACTGTGGTGAAAGCTGACGCAACCGGCGGGAAGAATGCACGGCTTCGTGGTAAAGGGCTTGCCGGTTTTTTGTTCGATCCGTGCAATCTGCTGGTCGATGTCCTGATGATAAAAGTGGTCTTCCCCGAGCAAACCCCAGGTATGGCTTCCCGGCACGACTTCCATGCAGCCGTTCTCCTCGTTAACATCCTCCAGGGCGATCCAGGCGGTGATCTGTTCGTCGCGATCCAGGCAGGCCCAGTACCCTCGGTCCTGGTGCCATCCGATGTTTCCCGCTTTGCCGCTTTGCGGCGGTTTGAGTAGAAGCTGATCGTGCCACAGCCGGATGCCTTTCACGCCGAGGAGGCGTGCGGCAATACGGCCGATCTGGACGCTCAGCACATGCCGGGCGATCGTCGCGTCGGTCCAGTACGCGTTGTTGACCTGAACAAGACGTGAAGTATTCCCTGGTTCCGGGTCACGATTTAAGGGCGGCCGTTTTGTTTCGTATTCACCGGCAACGACGGCGGCATGGTGGACTCGCAATTCGGCCAGCTCGGCATCGGAGAAGAGCCTCGGGCTCAACCAGTATCCGTTGGAGCGGAAGAAGGCAACATCGACAGTGGTGGGGAGGGCATGAATATCCATGGCGGATCTTGGGCTACGGTTTCCTCTTTGCTGAAATAATCACCACCGGTTCACTCGGAACGTTCTGGAAGACCTCGCGCGTTTCCGTCGGAACGCGGGCGACGCTGTCCACGACCTCCATCCCCTCGATGACCATCCCGAAGACCGCGTAGCCGGGACTGCCCGGCCTGTAATCGAGGTTGCGGTTGTCCACCAGGTTGATGAAGAACTGGGAGGCGGCGCTGTTCGGGTCGCTGGTGCGCGCCATGGCAAGCGTACCGCGCCAATTTTTGACGCCGTTATTCGATTCGTTGATGATGGGGGGATACGTCGGTCTGCGCTCAAGATCTGCCGTGTATCCTCCCCCCTGGATCATGAATCCCGGGATGACGCGGTGAAACACCGTCCCTGCGAAGAATCCGCTATCGACGTACGCAAGGAAGTTTTTCACGGTGACGGGGGATTTCCGGTCAAAGAGAGAGATCGTAATATCTCCCAACGAAGTCGTAAGAACGACTTTGGTGCTGTCGGTGGGGGAAGGGGATTGACCCCATGCGAGTCCCCCCGCAAAGGAGAGCAGGAACACCATCAGGAACAACGAGCATCGAACGGTCATGGGTCAGTTTCCTTCAGATCGTTATGGCTTTTCTTCCAGCGTGGTTTTGTAGATGAGGGCGGCAAGACTTGAGCCAATGATCGGCCCGACCCAGTACAGCCAAGTGTTATCGAGCATCCCACCGATCAGGGCTGGTCCAAGGTGGCGCGCGGGATTCATCGCTGCTCCCGTGATCGGTCCCCCCATGAGGATATCGAGCGTTACCGTGAGACCGATGAAAAGTCCCCCAACCTTCGGTGCGCGCTTATCCATGGCCGTCCCGTAGACGGCAAACATCAGAAAGAACGTAAGAATGATTTCAGTGACAAGGCCCTGGCTCACCGAGATGCCGGTGCCGAGGGCCGGTATGCCCATCGTCACGGCCTCCAGCGTGCCCGCGGGCACGGCAAACGTGATGGCGATTGCCGCGAGGATCCCTCCGAGACACTGGGCAACAATGTAACCGGCTGCATTGGCTGCGTCGATTTTCCCGGCGACCAAGGCGCCGGCTGTGACCGCCGGGTTCAAATGCCCTCCGCTGACGGCCGCCGTCGCGCTAACCATAACGGCAATCGCGAGGCCGTGAGCGAATGCGATCCCCGTCAGTCCAAGCGCTTCACCGGTGAGATGGTTTGCGGCGATGGATCCGACCCCGACAAAGATCAGGGTGAAGGTTCCAATGAACTCTGCAATGAGAGCCTTGGTGTTCATGCCACTCCTCCTTGAGATAATGATGGGGAGAGAATATCTCTTTTTTCAATATGAATCAATTGAATCCGGTACAGGAGCGTTGCATTGATGAAACGCATCGGGGGGATGGGTTTCAGGATTTGCGAGCGATCAGCGGGGGAGCAAGTTGGGGAGGGGGGGAGTGACATTCGGCGTGTACCGCTGAAGGATGCCGGTGATCAATCGGATTCGGAACCGGCGGACCCTGTTGCGAAGGTGTAGTGTGTTCGAAACCGCAAGGCAACATTCACCAGTCCGATCAGAACCGGAACCTCCACCAAGGGCCCCACGACCGTTGCGAACGCGACACCGGAGTTGATGCCGAACACGGCAATAGCGACGGCGATGGCGAGTTCAAAATCATTGCTCCCCGCCGTAAAAGCGACCGTTGTTGTTTGGGGGTACGATGTTCCCATCCGGCGGGCGAGGTAGAACGTTATAAAAAACATTACGGCAAAATAGATCGTATAAGGGATGGCTGCCCTGAGTACATCCAGCGGAAGTTGTACAATGTATTCCCCTTTCAACGAGAACATGACGAAGATCGTAAAGAGCAACGCGACGGGGGTGATGAAGGAAAGTTTGGGGATGAAAACCCTGTGGTACCATTCCTTGTCCTTGACGCGAAGGAGGGAGACACGGGTAAGAATTCCGGCCGCAAACGGGATGCCGAGATAGATCAAAACCGTGACGGCGATTTCACCGATGGAGATTTGAACAAGCGCCCCCTCCAATCCGAACAATGGGGGAAGAATGGTGATGAAGAAATACGCGTAGACAGAATAAAGGAACACCTGGAAAATCGCGTTAAAGGCGACCAACCCCGCCGCAAGTTCGGCATCGCCTTTGGCAAGGTCGTTCCACACCAGCACCATGGCGATGCACCGGGCAAGTCCCACCAGGATCACGCCGACCATCATCTCCGGTTTGTCGGGAAGGAAGACCACGGCGAGCAAGAACATCAGAACCGGACCGACGATCCAGTTCTGAACGAGGGAGAGAAAAAGGAGGCGGACATTCTTAAAGACGGCCGGCAATTCCTCGTAGCGGACTTTCGCGAGGGGAGGGTACATCATCAGGATCAAACCGATGGCGATGGGAATATTCGTCGTTCCCGACTCGAACAAACTCCAAAAGCTGCCGACGGCCGGAACTGCGTAGCCCAGCACTACTCCGGCGGTCATGGTAAGAAAAATCCAGACTGTCAGATACCGGTCAATGAACGAAAGTTGCTTTTGGACCGCGCCCATAAGTCGACTTTCCAAATGGATCTAAAGAACTGTCATGGTTTGGCTGATACGGCGTGAATCAACCAGAAATAATATTCCTTTTTTGATCGTGAAGCAATGCGTTCAAATGAAATCCTCGTCGTTGATTGAAATTAACGGCTGGAACAAGAAACCCCGGCGGTGAGGGTGTGACAATCATTGACTCGTCGAGCACAAAAAAAGGCACCCCGATGACCCGGGATGCCTTGAGTTCGCGTAAACCTGACAGGTCTTCAAGACCTGTCAGGTTTTGCTGAGCTTATGTGCCGGCCGCATAATCGTTCTGGTACTTTTCTTGCTCGGGGGTCAGCTTGTCGATCTTCAGGCCCATCGTGGCCAGTTTCACGCCGCCGATCTCCTGGTCCTGTTCGGTGGAAATATCGTACACCTTGTTCTCCAGCCGCTTTCCCTTTTTGGAGGATTCTGCAAGGCGGAGCTGCGACATGAACTGGTTGGCGAACGACATATCCATCACCTCCGAGGGATGCCCTTCCGCGGCGGCAAGGTTGACGAGTCGTCCCTGCGCGAGCAGGTAGATGCGACGGTCCCCTTTGAGCAGGTATTCCTCGTTGTCCTTCCGGATCTCCCGTTTGCTCTTCTTCAGCTTTTCGAGGTGGGTGATGTTGATCTCGCAGTCGTAGTGACCGGTGTTGCAGATGATCGCGCCGTCCTTCATCGTCTTGAAATGACGGTCGATGATGATATCCTTCACCCCTGTGGCGGTAACGAAAATGTCTCCGACCTTTGCCGCTTCATCCATCGTCATCACGCGGAAACCTTCGAGCGTGGCTTTGAGTGCCGCGGTCGCCTTCACTTCGGTGACGATCACGTTCGCACCGAGCCCCTTGGCCCGAACCGCCACGCCGCGGCCGCAATGGCCGAAACCCGCGACAACGACATTCTTTCCTGCCAATAACACGCTCGTGGCCCGGAGGATTCCGTCCAGGGTCGATTGACCGGTACCGTACACGTTATCGAAATCCCACTTCGTCTCCGCGTCGTTCACCGCGATCACGGGGTACTTCAGCGCACCTGCATCCGCCATGGCCCGCAGGCGATGGACGCCCGTGGTTGTTTCTTCGGTGCCGCCGATAATATGGGGGATTAACTCGCGATGCTTGTTGTGGACGGTGAAGATCAGATCCGCGCCGTCGTCCAATGTCAGGTTGGGTTTGAACTTCAGTGTTTCGTCGATGCACCAGTAGAACTCATCAACGTTCATGCCATGCCAGGCGAAGATGGAGACCCCGTCGGCGGCGAGTGCGGCGGCGACGTCGTCCTGCGTGGAGAGCGGGTTGCAGCCGCTCCAACTCACCTCCGCGCCTGCCTCGATGAACGTCTTGACCAGCACCGCGGTCTCCTTCGTGACGTGGAGACAGCCGGCAATTTTGAAGCCTTTGAGCGGTTTCGATTTCCGGTACTTCTCGCGCAGTGCCATCAACACCGGCATGCGTGATTCAGCCCATTCAATGCGCATTGCTCCTGCCTTGGCAAGAGACAGGTCCTTTACCTTATAAAAGCCCTTCTTCTCATTCATAATTTATTCTCTGGTGGTAGATTGTGTGTTGAAGTGTAAGGTTGACTGCTTTGACCGCCAATTTTGGAATTTGATATTTGGAATTTGGAGCTTCATTACCGGACTGCCATATGAAAAGTCTTCACCAGGTCGAGCTTTTCCCAGGTAAACCCCTCTTCGTTTCTTCCGAAGTGACCGTAGGCAGCGGTGTTGCGATAGATCGGGCGACGAAGTTTGAGACGGTCGATAATTCCCTTCGGCGTCATATCCACCTCTTTCATAATGATCCTGGCGATCTCATGATCGGGGATAACTCCCGTATTGAACGTTTGAACATTGATGGAAACGGGCTGAGCCACGCCAATGGCATAGGCCACCTGGATCTGGCACTCGGTGGCAAGCCCGGCGGCGACGATGTTTTTGGCTAGGTGCCGTGCGGCATAGGCCGCGCTCCGGTCGACCTTTGTCGGGTCCTTGCCGGAAAAAGCCCCGCCCCCATGGGGAGCCCGGCCTCCGTAGGTGTCGACAATGATCTTCCGACCGGTCAGGCCGCTGTCGCCATGGGGGCCACCCACTTCAAAACGTCCAGTGGGATTGACGAAATACCGCGTCTTTTTATCCAGCAGGTTTTTCGGGAGAACCCGATTCACGACGTTCTCAATCACTTCTTCCTTGATCGTTTTCTGTGAGACATCGGGTGCATGCTGGGTGGAGACGACGATGGTATCGATCCGGATCGGTTCCCGTCCTTCATACTCGACGGTCACCTGGGATTTTGCGTCGGGGCGAAGGTAGGGCATATGGCGGTTCTTCTTCCGGATGTCCGCAAGGCGTTTGACAAGCTTGTGGGCGAACATGATCGGCATCGGCATCAGCTCGGGTGTCTCCGTGCAGGCATACCCGAACATCATCCCCTGGTCCCCCGCGCCGCCGGTATCGACGCCCATCGCGATGTCCGGCGATTGCGCATGGATGGCCGACAGGACCGAGCATGAGTCTGCGTCGAAACCGACTCCTGCCTCGGTGTACCCGATGCTTTTAATGACGTTGCGCACGATGCGCTGGACGTCAACATAGTGCGTCGTCGTGATCTCGCCGCCGACCAGGGCAAGTCCGGTGGTTACAAAGCTTTCGCATGCCACGCGGGCAGTCGGGTCATGCGCGAGAATTTCATCCAGCACGGAATCGGAAATTTGGTCGCAGACTTTGTCCGGATGTCCTTCTGAAACGGACTCCGAGGTAAACAGATGCCTCATGCTCTCTCCATAGATAGAGTGGAATTAAAAAGGCGGCCCCCCCGGATGGAGGGGGCTGAGGGTTTCAGAAGAATGTTGGTCTGTGGCGCGATGGTTGTCTGACGTTACAGCCGCACTTCCTTCTTACTTTCTACTTTTTACTTCAATACTCCTACCTTGCACTTTCTTCTCAATAGAACTCCAGTTCCGACGAATCCCCGATGTTGATCCGCTTATAGCTTCCCTTGACCCGTGCGTTACTGCCGACGATGGAATCCTCCAGGAGCGCGTCACGGACGGAGGCCCCCTCGCTCACGATCGTGTTCCGGACGATCGCGTTCTCCACGACGGCTTCCTCCGCCACGGTGGCGAACGGCCCGATCACGGAGTTCTTCACCGTCGCCTTCGGCGAGATGAAAACAGGGGGTAGCACCACCACATCGTGTCGTGAGTTGGGAACGGGCATATGCTCCAGAAGATGCCGGTTCGTCTCGAGCAATGTCTCCGGCTTGCCGCAATCGTACCACCCGTTCACCGTGAACGGTTTCATTCTTTCACCGCGCTCGATCATCAACTGGAGCGCGTCGGTGAGCTGAAACTCCCCCTTCGTCCGCACGTTCTGCTTGATCATTTCCTTCAGGCAGTCGACCAGCACTTGGGGTTTCCTGATAAAATAAATGCCGACCACCGCAAGTTTGCTCTTTGGGTCTTCCGGTTTTTCGACGAGTTTGGAGATAAATCCGTTGTCAATTTCGGCAACACCAAACCGCCGCGGATCCTCCACTTCTTTCACACCCAAAACAGAGTGTTCGCTTGCCACAAGGCTCTTCAGATCGACATCGAACACCGTGTCCCCAAGGATGATCAGGATCGGATCGCGTGAAATGGTGTGGCGGGAAAGATAAATTGCATGCCCGAGCCCCAGGCGTTCTTCCTGTTCTACGAAATCGACTTTAATAGAGTAATGGTTGAGGATGTACTCTTTGATTTTCTCGCCGAGATACCCGATGATGATGGTCGCCTCGTCGAAGCCGTTGTCGATCACCCGGTCCATAATATGGCCGATAATCGGCTTGCCGCCGACATTCAACAACACTTTGGGAACGGTATACGTATGGGGGCGAAGGCGGCTTCCGACCCCCGCAACGGGAATAATTGCTCTCATGGGTCACTTTTTAAAAAAAGAACGGACTTAAGATAGAAAAGTATTGACTCAAAACAAAGAATGGCGGCAAGAACCCTTTCAAAAAAAATGAAGGTGCAGGAGGAAGGAGCCAGACCCGTCGAGAGCCGTAACGGTCGGACGGCACAAATTCCGACAGTTTGCTCCATGGTTTATGCCATCCATGGTCCCACGATGTACGGTTGATTCTCGCACGTCATTTCAGTATTATGGCGACAAATCTCCTGTCTCCCCGTCCAATGAAAACGTCACGAACAACCTCCCGGAAGCAGCAGCACGTTGAAATTACAGTAGGCAAGGACGTTTCCTTTCGAGGGAAATCCACCGGCTTCGAGCACTGGGAATTTCAACACAATGCGTTGCCGGAGCTCGACGTTTCTGAAGTGAACACGGCAACAACCTTTCTCGGGAAAAGCGTATCCCTCCCGCTGTTCATCTCCAGTATGACGGGGGGCTACAAAGACGCTGCACGCATCAACCGGCTGCTCGCTGAGGTGTGTGCAGAGCGGGGAATCGGGATGGGAGTGGGAAGCCAGCGTCAGGCCATGGAAGACGGGACGTTTCACAAGACGTTCAGTGTGGTCCGCGAGGTGGCACCTGACATACCGCTCTTCGGCAATATCGGCGCTGCGGAGGTCGCGAAGCAAAAGGACCCCTCGAAGATGCAGAAGCTTGTCGACCTTGTCCGCGCGGATGCGTTTGCCGTTCATCTGAATCCGCTCCAGGAATTTCTTCAGCCGGAGGGGAATCCCGAATTTCGGGGCGTCCTCGACGGCATCGCCATGATGGTGAAACGCCTCCCCATCCCTGTGATTGTGAAGGAGATCGGTGCAGGGATCTCGATGTCCGTTGCCCGGCGCCTGGTGGATGTGGGCGTAACGATCATCGATGTGGCGGGCGCGGGAGGAACGAGCTGGGCGGGGGTTGAGATCCTCCGCCGCAACGGCGCCCGGGAGAAAGCTCAGAACGATTTTGCATCCGGGTTCTGGGATTGGGGAATTCCGACGGTGGATGCCCTCCGTCAGGTCTGCAGTTTGAAAACACAACATCCGTTGCTCACCGTGCTTTCGTCCGGCGGAATCTCATCCGGCATGGATGTGGCCAAGTCGATCGCGTTCGGAGGCGATCTGGCCGGCGCCGCGCGACCGATGATCAAGACATTGGAAGTGAGTGGAAAAAAAGGCTTGCTGGCCATGATCCACCGGTGGGAGATGGAGTTGCGGGGGGCGATGTTTCTCACCGGCTCACGGACCGTCAAGGAACTCCGGGAACAACGACTGGTGCTGCGATCATGAAGACGCCTGATCGGCGTCCGAGTACTCAGGGGAACGAAGGGGTCGGAAAGCAAACCGTCCATTCATCACAGACTGGGAGCGCATGAAGTTCGAAACGAAGTACGTTCGGTACAAGAAACTTGTTGATGACTATCTTCAGGAGTTCATCGTTGAAAAAAAGCCGGCGTCTATCTACCAACCGATCCGCTATGTGTTGGCGGGTGGGGGAAAAAGGATCCGCCCCGTGCTGGTGCTCCTCTCGTGTGAAGCGGTGGGGGGCAGAGGGAAGGATGCCCTCCACGCAGCGGCGGGGATAGAGGTTCTCCACAATTTCACCCTGGTCCATGACGATATCATGGACAATGCCGCATCCCGACGGGGAAGGGCCACGGTTCACACGAAGTGGGATCAGAACGTTGCCATCCTGGTGGGGGATGAACTGCTGGCATTTGCCTACAGGGCGCTTCTCAAAACGCGCTCTCCCCGCATTCAGGAGATCGCGAAGATCTTCACGGAGGGGGTGGTGGAGGTCTGTGAAGGGCAAGGGTACGACAAGGAATTCGAAACGTCGCTTGCTGTGAAGGTCAAGGACTACCTGTTGATGATACGCAAGAAGACCGGGAAGATGGTTACCGTGGCGACCGAGATCGGGGGGTTGATCGGCGGGGCGAATGCGAAAGAACTCCGGGCCCTGAGCAAGTACGGTCAGCATGTGGGGCGTGCGTTCCAGCTTCAGGACGACCTGTTGGACATCATCGGTGATGAGAAGAAATTCGGGAAAACGGTCGGGGGCGATATTGTCGAGGGGAAGAAGACCTTCCTTCTCCTCGAAGCGCTCCGCCGGGCAACGGGAAGGGACCGGCAGTTACTGTTGTCGATCTTTCGGAATAAAGGCGCTGCAAAAGAGAGTGTGGGCGAAGTCCGGGACATCTATCACCGGACAGGCGCCATCCAGGCCACCATGCGCCGCGTGAAGCAGGATATCACCAGGGCGAACAACGAGCTTCATCACCTCCGGCCGACCCCGGCCCGCGCGATGCTCTTTTGGTTCACCGAGATGTTGCTGCACCGATCGTACTAAAGGAGCACGGATTACTGCATGATCGAACGGGAAGTAACCATCCGCAACAGGGCCGGACTGCATACGCGGCCGGCGGCATCGCTCGTAAAATTGGCGGCGAAGTATAAAGCGGAGTTCTTTATCGACAAGGAAGGTTTTGAGATCAACGGGAAAAGCATCATCGGTGTGATGACCCTTGCAGCGGAGCAGGGCTCGAAGCTGCTGCTCAGGTTCTCGGGAGAGGATGAAGAGGCGATGTCGAACGCGATCGTGGAATTGTTCGAGCATGGGTTTGGGGAGCCATCCTAGCAAGCTGCTGAAAAACCTCGTTTCTTTTGTCCACGAAGTGCACGAAGGGACACGAAGAGGAACGGAAATAACAAATCTTGAGCAAGAACAAGGATCCCTTAGTGATCCTTGGTGAACTTCGTGGATAAGTATTCTTTTTTCCGCATCCTGCTAGTGAGGATGCGAGAAGATTCGTGGGAGGATTTTTTCGCTGCCATACGGAAAGTCCCCCCACGAAGAACTGAATTTTAAATGCCAGACGAAACCACCCATACCGCCGAAGTTATCATCAAGGGAATTCCCGCTTCGCCGGGGATTGCCATCGGACCTGCATTTCTATTCCACAAGCAAGCGCCGGTCATTCGAGAGAAATCCATCGCCCCGGAGGAAACCGCCGCCGAAGTTGCCCGGTTGGAACAGGCCGTTGCCCGATCGCACAAAGAGTTGCGCAAGATCCTGGAGTTCGCCCAGTCCAAGCTGGGAGAAGACAAGGCGAAGATTTTCGAAGCACAGTTGATGATCCTCGAAGACGCCGTCCTGTTCGATTCCGTCTACGGCCGGATCCGGAGTGAGCTCAAGAACGCGGAGTTCGTTGTGTATGATGAGATCGGAAAGTACCACCGGATGATGCTCTCCGCGAAGGATGAGTATACCCGTGAGCGTGCACACGACGTGGAGGATGTCAGGAACCGCATCCTTCGGAACCTCCAGGAAGAACGGCTGATCTCCCGTCTCGAAGGCTCGTCGATCATCGTGTCCCAAAACCTGACTGCGGCCGATACGCTGATCCTGAGCCGGAACGATGTGTTGGGATATGTAACGGATATCGGTGGGGTCACCTCCCATACCGCGCTCCTGGCCCGGGCCCTGAAAATCCCTGCCGTCGTGGGAGCCCGCACCATCTCCCAAACCGTGCGTCCCACCGACAGGATGATTGTGGATGGCTATAGCGGGACCATCATCCTGAACCCCTCCGAATCGACCCTCCGCCGGCTCGAACAGAAACGGGAAGAGTTCAAACGGTTCGAGGAACGACTCTCCGAACTGCGGGAGCTCCCGGCGCAAACCCTGGATGGTCACCGTGTCGAACTCTCCGCCAACGTCGAGTTCGAGCAGGAACTGGAGTTCACCCGCCTCCAGGGAGCGGATGGCATCGGTCTGTACCGGTCCGAGGTTCTGTTGATCGGCAAGGAAGTCTTTCCCACCGAAGAGGAGCAGTTCGAACAATACAGGCTGATCGTGGAGGCGATGTACCCCCAGCGGGTGATTATCCGGACATTCGACATCGGCGGGGATAAGCTCATGGTAAACTCGACCAAGGAGAACAACCCGTTCCTCGGCTGGCGCGGTATCCGGGTGATGCTCGACAAGCCCGAGCTCTTCCTCGATCAACTGCGCGCCATCCTCCGGGCGAGCACACGGAAGAACGTCTCCGTGATGTTTCCCATGGTCTCAAGCATCAAGGAGGTGCGCAGTGCGAAGCGATTCGTCGAGGAAGCGAAGGACCAGCTTCGCAAAGCGGGCATCCCGTTCGACGAGAAGATCAAGATCGGGGTGATGGTGGAGGTACCCGCCGCCGCCGTCATCGCAGAGAACCTGGCGAAGGAAGTGAACTTTCTCAGTATTGGCACAAACGATCTGATTCAGTACCTGCTGGCGGTTGATCGCGGAAACGATGTCGTCTCCGGCTTGTACCAGGAATTTCATCCGGCTGTGCTCCGGTTCCTCCGCCGCATCATCGAGCGGGGAAAGAGGAAGGATGTCTGGGTCGGCATGTGCGGTGAGATGGCGGGGGATCCGCTTGCCACAATCTTATTGCTTGGTCTCGGATTGGATGAGTTCAGCGTCGTGCCGAATGTCCTTCCCGAGATCAAGAAAATCATCAGGTCGGTGAAGTATAAAGAGGCGAAGAAAATCGCCAAGCATGTTATGACACTGGAGACGGAGGACGAGGTGAAGGCCTATCTTCGCGGTATCATGAAGGACAAGTTCCCCGATATCCCCACCGACTGACGCTGAGGGGTGTGTGCTGAACGCGCGATTCTTTCAACCGGACGAGGTACTCAATGACCATGGAACAGATCAAGCAACTCGATCCACAAGGTATGTACCAATGGATTCGCGATTTTCCCGGACAAGTCGAGGAAGCGGTGAGCATCGGAAAAAAAGCGAAGATCGTACTCAACACGAAAAGCGTGAACAGGATTCTTCTGACGGGTCTGGGGGGCTCGGCCATCGGCGGCGATCTCCTCCGTTCGTACCTGACGAACCAGCTCAAAGTCCCGTTCATCGTCAACCGCCATTACACGCTCCCGGCGTTCGTCGACAAAAACACACTTGTCATAGTCTCCAGCTACTCCGGCAACACGGAGGAAACGATCGCGGCGCACCGTGATGCCGTGAAGCGGAAGGCGAAGGTGCTGTGCATCTCCACGAACGGCGAAACGGCGAAGCTGGCGAAGAAATTCAAACAACCGGTGATCACGATCCCTCCCGGACTCTCCCCCCGGGCGGCCCTCGGGTATTCCTTCTTCCCCCTGTTGATCGCGCTGGCGCGGCTGGGGTTCATCAAAAACCAGGGAAAGGAAATTTCTGAGACGATCGCGTTGTTACAGGGAAAGGCCCCTCTCTACAGCGATGTAGCCTCGCCGGAAAACGCAGCGCTGAAGCTTGCGGAGCAATTACAGGGGAAATTGCCGATCATCTATTCCCCCACCGAGCATTTGGACACGATCAACGTCCGGTGGCGCGGGCAAATCTCCGAAAATGCCAAGCAACTTGCCTATGGCCATGTGCTGCCGGAAATGAACCATAACGAGCTGGTGGGCTGGAAGGTGGGGGCGGATACGATGAAGCGCATGCATGTGGTGTTTTTACGGGACGCGGGAACCCACCCACGGGTCGCTCTTCGTGAAGATATCACGAAGCGGATCGTCGTCGAATATGCCTCATCGGTCACGGAAATCTGGTCGGAAGGTAGATTCTTACTTGCAAGATTGTTCTCACTCATCTATCTTGGTGATTGGGTGAGCTATTACCTCGCGATCCTCAACAACCAGGACCCGACGCCGGTCAAGGCGATCGACTATTTGAAAAATGAACTCGCGAAGATTTGAGAAATTCTCTTCCCATTGTTCCATGCGGCGTCTTCTACGACATATCCTCCCGCTCCTGCTCCTGACGCAACTTGCGTCCGCTCAGTTCTATTACTTCGGCCGCAACAAGGTGCAGTACACGGAATTCGAATGGAAGGTTCTCCGCACCGAGCACTTTGACATCTATTATTACACCGAGATGAAGGAGCTCGCACAGCGCGGGGCGTTCCTCGCGGAGGAGAGTTACAAACATCTGGAGCAGAAGTTCAACCACAACATCGCCAACCGCATCCCTCTTATCTTCTACAGCTCGCATCTCCATTTCCAGCAAACGAACGTCACCCCCGGGTTCATCCCGGAAGGGGTCGGCGGGTTTTTCGAGTTCCTCAAGGGACGGGTGGTAATCCCCTTCCAGGGATCGATGGAGCAATTCGCTCATGTTATCCGGCACGAGTTGGTCCACGTCTTCATGCATAGCAAACTCAATCGGGTGCTGACCGACCACCGTCAGTCACAGGATAAAGCGCCCCCCCTCTGGTTCACGGAGGGACTTGCCGAGGCATGGTCCACCGAGTGGAGCACGCAAGCCGACATGGTCCTCCGCGACGCCGTCCTCAATAACTACGTGGTGCCCGTCAACGAAATGGACCGTATCTACGGATCGTTCCTGATGTACAAAGAGGGGGAAAATCTCCTCCGGTACATCGCCGAACGGTACGGTGAGGAGAAGATCCTCCTGCTGATGGAAAATTTCTGGAAGGCCAACACCTTCAGCGAAATCATGAAGCTGACGATCGGGAAGAACTACAAGGAGTTCGACGAGGATTGGATCTATCAGCTGAAGAAACGGTACTACCCGATCATGGCGAAAGAGGATCTGCCGAGCGGAGTCGCACGCAATATCCTCGATTACGGTTTTAATGTGAAGCCGATCTTCTACTCGCTGGACGGAAAGCAGCAGGTCTATTTTATCGGCAACCATACCGGGTACACGAACATCTACCGGGTCAACCTCGACGAGGAGAAACCGGAGCCCGAGGTCGTGGTGGAGGGGGAGAAGACGGACGAGTTCGAAGCGTTTCACCTGTTCCAGAGCAAGATCGACATTTCGAAGGACGGTCTGCTTTCGTTCGTCACCAAGAGCGGCGAGAACGACGCACTCCACATTTACGATATCAAGGAGGAAAAACTCCGCGAGACCGTCCGCTTCCGGAACCTCGTCGTCCTCTCTTCTCCCTCATGGTCCCCCGACGGAAAGCGCATCGTCTTTTCGTCGATCGACAAAGGAGGGAATAACGACCTGTACATTCTCGAAGTGGCCACACGGACGCTGACCCGTTTGACCAACGATTTCTTCAGCGATAACGACCCGGCATGGTCGCCGGATGGTCGTTTCATCGCGTTCAGCTCGGACCGCAATCCATACGGCCGCCGCGGGAAATTCAACCTGTTCCTGTACGATCTCAAGAGCGCGGGCGTGGAGTACCTTACGGTCGGCGACCAGAGCTATTTTGCCCCCTCATGGTCGGGGGACGGCAAGCGCCTTGCCTTTACTTCGGATATCGACGGTGCGCAGAATGTCTGGGTGATGGACCTGGCCGAACGGCTGGGCGCCCAGTCACTTCGGCCGGTGACGATGCGGAAGATCACCCGGTTCTCCACGGCGGCGTTCGATCCGAGCTGGGGGGAGAATAACGAGATGATCCTGACCGCGTTCGAGAATTTCAGCTTCCAGATCAAGAGGATCTTTGATATTGATGCCCTCGCCGATTCCGTCAACGTCGCCCAAACATTCCGTTTCGATGAACCACCGGGGGAGTTGTGGACGGTGAACAAGCTCGAGGGGCCCTCCCTGGTCACCGACTTTCGGTACACGGGGGAGTACAAACTCGATATAGCCCAGAGCCAGATTTCCACCGACCCGATCTTCGGAACCTCCGGCGGCGCTGCCCTCGCGATGAGCGACGTCCTCGGGAATGAGCAGTACTATTTCCTGATTTACAATACCGCCCAGGCCCGGTCCGAGTTCCTGGAGAGTTTTAACATTGCGATCTCACGGCTTTCGCTCGGCAAGCGTGCCAACCATGCGTACGGGATCTTCCATTTTGCCGGCAACCGGTACGACCTCACCGACCCGGACCTTTTCTATTATGAGCGGGCATTCGGGGGGTACTTTGCGTTGAGCTACCCCCTGTCGAAGTTCCGCCGCATCGAGTCGAGCGTTACCATCAGCAATTCCGACAAGGATATCTTTGTCGAGTTGCCGCGCAAGGCGCTGTTGATGTCCACCTCGTTCAGCTTTATCGGCGACAACTCGCTGTGGGGCCCGAGCGGACCGCTCGACGGCGGCAGGATGAAACTCACCCTTGCCTACACCACGGACGTCCAGCATTCCAACGTGAGTTACTATACCCTGCTTGCCGACTACCGCCACTACTGGCGGCTGTCGACCAGGAGCGCTCTCGCTTCACGAGTCCATTTGTGGTACAACGAAGGGCGGGAAGCTCGACGCTTCTTCATGGGAGGAAGTTGGGATTTGCGCGGCTGGCAGCGCTGGTCGATTCGCGGCCAGAAGCTCTGGCTCACGAGCCACGAGCTCCGGTTCCCCTTCATCGATCAGTTGGGCATCCGCTTCCCGTTCGGCGGGTTAACCTTCGGAGCGATCCGCGGAGCCCTCTTCACGGATATCGGCGGAGCATGGGATCACCAGTATATCGACACGAAGGGGAGCGTCGGAGGGGGGATCCGCTTGAACTTTGCCGGCGCGATCGTGCTGCGTTATGATATCGGAAAGAGGATCGAGAACAACATGAGGAAGTTCCAGGAAGGACTGTTCCATCAATTCTTTTTCGGTTGGGATTTTTAATGAATGTTCTGCCGCAGAGATCGCAAGGAATACAGAGAGAAGGTTTTTTACCATCTCTCAATCCTTCACTATGGGCTCTCTCTATAGCTAAGTTCTGGGAACCATTGAAAAAGTACTTCATTCTATTTTCCCTTTTCGCGCTCGGATGTGCAGGTATCCGGCTGGATCGTCCATTCCGCCCCGGGGGGGACGACTGGCTGATGTACGGCGGCGATAAGTCGCGCGTGAACAGAACCGGCGAGGAAATCGCTCCTCCGCTGGAACAGCTCTGGGAATACAACGCGCTCGCCGGCATTGCCAGCTCGCCGCTCGTCAGGGATAGCGTGATGCTTGTGACAACGCTACACGGCGAGGTCCAGGCGGTCAATGTGAACAATGGGAAGCGCCTCGGCTACGTCGTCCTGGAATCCTCCATCGCCGGAACGCCGGCGTGGGATGGGGCCAATGTCTATGTCCCGATCGCCTCCGGCACCGAATCGCTTGTGTGTTTGGGATTGAACAAGGCCGAACGACGGTGGAGCGTTTCCATCGGTTCCATCGAATCCTCTCCCCTGGTCGTCGGCGATCATCTGTACGTTACCACCCTTGATGGAGTCCTCTATGCCCTGAACAAAATGGACGGGGAGGAACTCTGGAAGTTCGAGACGGCCCCGAAGGGACGCCGAAAGCCGATCCGTTCATCCCCCGCGAGTGATGGAGAAGTGATTGTGTTCGGGAGCGATGACGGAACCTTGTATGCGGTCAACCTGAAGGACGGTTCGCTTCGTTGGAAATACGAAACATCCGCCAGCATTTTTGCAACCCCCGTCATCAAGGGGGGACGCGCGTTTGTCGGATCGCAGGATGGAGGGTTTTCCTGTGTGGATGTTGCAACAGGATCCCTGATGTGGAAATATGAAACCGGCTCCAGGATCTACGGTTCCGCTTCAGCCAATAACGATCTCGTGTTTATTGGTTCCGCGGATGGGACTCTGCATGCCCTCCTTGCGGAGTCCGGGACAATAGCCTGGACGTTCAGGGCCCGCAGCGTCATCAACAGTGCCCCGCTTGTTGCAGGAACCTATCTCTATGTGGGCTCGCTCGACCGGACGCTCTACGCCCTCAGTGCAGCATCGGGAGAAGAGTTGTGGCGGTTGCCGTTCGAAGGCCGCATCAAGGTCTCACCGGTCCTCTGGGGCAACACGTTGTTGGTGACCTATGAGGATAAATTCGTTTCTGCATTCCGTCACTCGAGGGATTGAATGATTCGTCTTTTCTTTTTTTTGTTGATCGTCGGAACTTCTTCCGTCTGCGTCGGTCAGGAGACCGGACCCGCCGGGGAGACCGGAAAAGTCTCCGTTACCACCGATCCGTCCGGAGCGGACTTGTTTCTCGACTCTCTCTATTTGGGCAAGACTCCGCTGGTGAACGTTGTCGTTCCCGCAGGAACGCATGCCGTCAGGGTTGTGTATCCCTCCGCATTCAGTTGGAATGCCCTGTCGAAGGTGGAGACGGTGCACGTGGCGGCAGAATCGCATCTGAACAAGATCATCGAACTGGGGACGCATGCCGTGATCACTTCCGATCCGGAAGGGGGGCGGGTGATGTACCAAGGGGTGGAACTGGGGAGGACCCCGCTGTTCCTTCGCAGGTCCGCGAAAGTGACGGGGGAGTTGACGGTTGAAAAAGAGGGGTACATCCCTCAAAAAGTGTCGCTGGCTGCGGTCAGGCCCTCCACCTCCATCCGACTTCAAGCCATGCCCGAAACGCTTGCCCATGCTTCACCGGAAATTCTCCCTGCGAACTACGATCTCAGCGGAACGGATAACTGGGTGACCTATACGTCCGCTTCGTCCATGATCGTCTCCGGCGTTCTTTCCGCTCATTTCAAACACCAGGCGAACAAAGATTTCGATGCCTATCTTCTTACCAAGGACCCGGCGTTGCTTAACTCCACCCGGCGCCTCGACAACTGGGCCGCCGCCACGTTCGTCCTTACCCAGGTCAGCTTTGCCGTCCTCACCTACGTCTTGCTTTTCGAATGACAAACCAGGCTTGAACGTCATTCCTCTTTTGTCTATTTTGTCCGCGCACTGAGTCCGCCTCCATGAGCCCACACGCCGATCTTGCACGCCTGCTTGTCTCCGTTTCCCATCGTCTCTATGAACGGGGATTTGTCACAGCGAACGACGGCAACGTCAGTGCGCTCCTCCCGAACGGCAACATCCTGGCAACCCCCACTTCCATGAATAAAGGGAGCGTCGGTGAGTCCGATCTGGTCGAGCTTGCACCTGATGGCGCCCTGATTTCTTCCGGACGCGGGGCCTCTTCCGAAATTGGGATGCACCTCTTTATTTACCGGGAACGCGCTGATGTGCAGGCTGTGGTGCATGCGCATCCGACCTATGCAACGGGTTTTGCGGCAGCCCGCATCGGACTCACGGAGCCGGTGTTCCCCGAGGTCGTCGTCGGGTTGGGTCGCATCCCCCTTGCATCGTATGCGACGCCTTCAACGCATGAAGTCGCCGAGTCGATCGCCCCATTTGTCAAGGAGGCCAACGCCATCATGCTCGCGAACCATGGGGTGGTGACGTACGGAAAAAGCCTGGACGACGCGTATTACAAAATGGAGAAGGTGGAACATGCGGCCCATATGCTCTTTGTCGCACGCATGCTGGGAGGGGAACGGGTCCTGAGCGGCGGGGAGGTTGGCAAACTTCTCTCCACGTTCAAAAAGTAGAAATTGTATTCAACGGTTTTTCACTCACCACAACGCAAGCAAGCTCACGATGGCAAATAAAATTCGGGTTGGAGTGGTCTTTGGAGGAAGGTCGGCAGAGCATGAAGTATCGCTGGCCTCGGCGACCTCCGTCATCAAAGCCCTCGACAGGAATAAGTATGAAGTGATTCCCATCGGCATTTCCCATGAAGGGAGATGGCTGAGCTCCGGCGAGGCGCTTCGGTTATTGAAAGAGGGGGTGGATATCCGAAACCAGCCCGAGCATATCCTCGTCCCGGATCCGCGCAAGCAGGGACTTGTTCCGCTTCAAAACTCCGGAGCGGCCGTCACTTCCCATGCCGTCGATGTTGTGTTTCCCGTGATCCATGGTCCCTACGGGGAAGACGGGACGATCCAGGGGTTGTTCGAGCTTGCGGATATTCCGTACGTCGGTTCCGGCGTCCTGGGATCGGCGGTGGGCATGGACAAGGTGGTACAGAAGCAACTGCTCCGGCAGGCGGATATTCCCGTCGCCCCGGACCTCTGGTTTCCCTATTACGAGTTTGTCCGTCATCAAAAAAGGATTCTCGCATCCATTGAAAAAAAACTCCGGTATCCCTGCTTTGTGAAGCCGCCGAACATGGGATCGAGTGTCGGGATCAGCAAGGCGCATACGCGGGAGGAGCTGATTGCAGCGATCCATCTTGCGGGGGAGTTCGACCGTACGATACTCGTCGAACGAGGGATCCCCAACGCGCGTGAGATCGAATGTAGCGTTCTCGGTAACGAGGAGCCCATGGCCTCCGTGCCGGGCGAGATCATTCCGTCGAATGAGTTCTACGACTATGACGCAAAATATGTGGATGGGAAGTCCAAAGCCGAAATCCCCGCGAAACTGCCGAAGGCGGTCGTGAAGCGCATCCAGGACTATTCCCTCCGTGCGTTCAAAGCCCTTGATTGCGCCGGCATGGCCCGGGTCGATTTTCTCGTGCAGCGAAAGGGGACGAAGATCACACTGAATGAGGTCAATACCATCCCCGGCTTCACGTCGATCAGCATGTATCCGAAACTGTGGCAGGCCTCCGGGCTTTCCTACCCCGAGTTGCTGGACAAGCTCATTACGCTCGCCATGGAACGCCACGAGTCGAAAAAGAATCTGAAGACGACCTACCAGCCGAAGGCGGAGTGGTTTAAGTAGGGCTTGGGATGAGGCAATGGTGGTGAACTGTAAACAGTGAACCGTGAAGTGGTGAGGGGGGAGGCTTCTCACAATTTGCAAAACGGTGAAAATAAAACTACCTTTGCACCATCCATGGAAGGCCAGTTCTACAGAAAAATCAAAACGAACAGCGCTGTGAACCTCCTGGCAAAGAAGGTATTTAAATCCAGGCGTCAGGCGTTGGTGGTCATTGGCGGAGCGTTCGTCATGGCCTTCGTCCTCTTTAATAACCGCGGCGTGGTTGCCCGCATTCGCCTCGAGGTCGAACGACGTGAGACGATCGAAAAAGTGCGGGAGGCAGAGAAGGAGACGAAACGGCTGCAATCGTACCTGAAAGCGCTGGATGGCGACCGGAAGACGATCGAGAAGGTGGCAAGAGAAAAGTATGGGATGGCGCGCGAAGGGGAGACGGTGTATAAGGTGAAGAAAGACTGATTGTTGGGGGAGATGGCAGATAACAGAATGCAGGCGGCAGTAAGAAGTAAGAAGTATCAAGTATTGAGTAGAAAGTAACTGGCGGTTATTACAACCTTGAAGGCCCGCAAATCCGCGGGGAATGAAAACAAGTTCAGCCAACATCACAGGAACAAGCCGATGTTGGTTTTTTCGTTTATAAACGATGCCAGACCTTTTCGGAAACGATCCACACTCTCCCCCCCGCATGACCCTTTCCGATTCCGCCCCCCTGGCGGAACGGGTGCGGCCGAAGACCATTGATGAGTTTGCAGGTCAGGGACACCTTCTGGGGGAAGGCAAGCCTCTTCGTGTGATGTTGGAGAAAGGGGAGACCACGTCCATGATTCTTTGGGGCCCGCCCGGGGTGGGGAAGACAACTCTCGCACGGCTGATTGCCCATCACGTTCAGGCGGAATTCTTCCAGCTCAACGCCGTCTCGTCCGGCGTAAAGGATGTGCGGGATGTGATCGGCAAAGCGGAGAAGAACGAAAAGCTTCGGAAGAAACGGACGCTGCTCTTCATCGACGAGATTCACCGGTTCAACAAGGCCCAGCAGGACGCGTTGCTCCATAGCGTTGAGGAAGGGATCGTCACCTTGATCGGCGCCACCACCGAGAATCCCTCGTTCGAAGTCATCTCCCCTCTTCTTTCGCGCTGCCGCGTGTATGTGCTGGAGGCGTTGGGAGCTACGGAGCTTTCCTCCATTCTCGATCACGCACTCTCCACCGACCGGTTCCTTTCGAAACGCTCCATCACTATTGAAGATCGCGATTTCCTGATGCTCCTCTCCGGCGGCGATGCCCGAAAACTGCTGAACGGCCTCGAAGTTGCACTGAGCCTGACCAAACCGGGACCCGACAACAGCGCGGTCATCACCAAGAAAACCATCGAGGAGGCTTTTCAACGGAAGTACACGTTGTATGACAAAGGCGGGGACCAGCACTACGATACGATTTCGGCGTTCATTAAAAGTCTTCGCGGGAGCGATCCCGATGCGGCGATCTACTGGATGGCGCGGATGCTGGATGGGGGAGAGGACCCGAAATTCATCGCCCGGCGGATGGTGGTCCTTGCTTCCGAAGACGTCGGGAACGCCGATCCGTACGCACTGACCCTTGCCACCTCCTGTTTCACCGCCATCGATTATATTGGCATGCCGGAGGCGCGTATCATTCTTGCACAAACCGCCGCCTACCTTGCAGCGGCTCCCAAAAGCAATGCCTCGTACCTTGCCATCGAGCAGGCGTGGGAGGATGTCCGGAACCTCCCGAACCTCCCGGTCCCGCTCCATATCCGCAACGCGCCAACCAAGCTGATGTCCGATCTCAACTACGGTAAGGAGTATAAATACGGCCACAACTATGATGAGCATTTCGTCGAGCAGCAGTATTTGCCCGATAATCTGAAAGAAAAGATCTATTACAAGCCGACCGGGGAGGGGGGCGAAAAAAGCATCCGGGAGAGGTTGAACCGATGGTGGAAGAAGAAACAGCGATGAATGTCTCCGTTGACCGTATCAGGGAATTCCTGGCCCGCCACGACAGGAAGGAACTGAACAATCCCGCCCTCCGGCACGCAGCCGTGCTTATTCTCCTCTTCCCAAAGCAGGGGACCCTGCACATCCTGTTGACTAAAAGGACAGACCATGTGGAGCATCACAAAGGACAAATCTCTTTTCCTGGTGGGGCGCGGGACACACAGGATGCGAACCTTGTGGCAACGGCATTGAGGGAGACGGAAGAGGAAATCGGCCTCCCCCCCGGTGTGGTTCAGGTGCTCGGATTGTTCGACGATTTTGAAACTCCTTCCGGTTTCGCGATCACGCCGGTGGTGGGATTTTCTGCATCGTTACCCCCTCTTTCTCCGAGCCTTCATGAAGTTGCCGAGATTATCGAGGTCCCGCTCGAGCTCTTTCTCGACAGGAACAATGAACGGGTGGTCAAGATGGAACGGAAAGGAAAAATCCACGAGGTATTCTTCTACAACTACCAAGGGTACGAGATATGGGGAGCAACCGCAGCGATGATTCGGGGGTTTCTCACATCTTTCACCGGGTAAAGAAAAAGGTTTTGGATTTCCGGGTTTTTTGACCTATCTTAGAGCCCGATTTTTTATGAACACCGGAGAAGATAAGGAGTAGTAGATGCCACAGCATAAATCAGCAGAAAAGCGCGTACGCCAGAGCGCCCGCCGCCATGCACGCAACAAGGCGGATATCTCGAAGATGAAGTCAGTGATCAAGAAGGTCCGTTCTTCGAAAGAGAAGGAGAAGGCCGCCGCCGCTCTGAAGATCGCCGTCAAGACGCTCGATCAGCTTTCGGCCAAGGGAATCATCCACAAGAACAAGGCCGCGAACCAGAAATCAAGCCTGACGAAGTACGTGAACGCGTTGAAGTAATCTGATTTCTTGGCGGCAAACACAAGATTCGCCGCAATTACTTGGTGCTTGGGATTGTTTGCCCACAAAACACACGAAATACGCTAAAGGATTCTATTGTTGGCTTATTTCTTTTCGTGTGTTGAGAGTGTTTCGTGGGCAAAGTTTTTCGATCAAACTTAACCAAAAACCCCGACCGATTGGCCGGGGTTCTTTGTTTCTTCGTGTCCCTTTGTGACCTTCGTGGATAATATTCTTATTGCTTGCTCTTCAACTCCTCCAGCTCTGCGATCCGCTGCTCATATTTCTCCCGCTCCGCGGGCTTGTTCAAGGCAAGTGTTTTATAGGCTTTGATCGCATCATCATACCATCCCTGCTTCGCGTAGATCTCGGCAAGCGTCGGCGTGACGAACCCCGACCCGGCATCCGTCCCGGCTTCGGAGGCTTTGCGTGTCTCCTTCTCGGAAAAATTAATCACCGGCGTGATTTTCTTCGGGGTCTTGAGCTTCTCTGCCAACTCCCCAATCTGGTCCGGGGCTGGTGTTGCCGGCCCCGCCGAAGTTGCGCCGAGATACTCCTCCAGCGTCATCGTGTTCTCCGTGCCGAAGAGTTCCATCCTTGTCCGTGCGGCGAACTCCTCGAACGACTCACCTTCACTCATGGCGGGCGCCGCAACTTCACCGCCGGCATCCGATCCTGCGCCAAAGGCTTCGAAAGGATTGAGATCTGCCCCGGTTGTGTCAGCGGGGGCAGACTCTTGCTCCGGGCTGATTTGTTGAAGTTGGCTGAAAGCGTCAAAATAATCTGTGGGAGAAGCGGCCGGCTCCACGGCTGCAGGCTCCGTGGTGACAGGAGGCTGGCTGAAAGCATCTTCCCCGGAATCGGAGCGGAGGGCCGCAAGCGGATCTGCTTCATCGTACGTCGGGATCACCGGTTGGGTGGGGGCTTCGGCTGGAGATGTTTCCTGTGCCGTCATCCCGCCAAAATCTTCAACCCCCGCTGTTTCAGAGGGCTGAGCAACTTCCCCGAACGTTGGAAACGCCTCGCCGGTTTGTGGTTCACCGAATGGGGAAGGTTGCTGTTCCTCGACGGGAGCGAACCCTGCCTGTTGATCCTCTTCACCACCGAAGGGTGAGGGTTGTTGTTCCTCCACCGGGGCGGTCACAACCTGCGCCTCCTCTTCAAAAACTTGAGGAGGTTCTTCCACTGCCTGGGTGAACGGTTGCTCCTCGGGAGAAGCTTCAGCAACAGGGGACGGCTCTTCTACGATGGTTGGACCTTCGGCCGGCTCGGGGACGTCAATGCCGGTGTAGAGGTCGGCAACAGTCTGGTTGCCCGGAAGAAAGTTATTGACGATCCCGAACTCGCGTTTTGCCTCGGCGGGCATCTGGAGTGCAAGGAGCGCCTTCCCCTTGATGAGATACGCTGTGGAATACGTGGGGTGGTGTGCTAAACCGTCGTTGCAAAGGCGCAGGGCATCTTCCGCACGCCCCATCTGCAGGTAATATCCTGCCAGTCGGGCAAACAGGGGGGATGTGGGCCGGGCAGCGAGATGTTGCTCGAGCGCGGTAACGTGTTCCTCAGGAAGGTCGGGCATTATGCCTGCTGGTGTTGTCGGAGTTTCCGTGCTTCGATGGCATGCTTGATGGAGAGTGCCGAGACGAACGCAAATCCAAGGAAGTAGAGCAACTGGAACGGCACCGCCGCAATTTCGAGGTAGTATAATGAAGAAATTACCCCGAAGAAGCAATAGACCGCCAGAAGAATTTCCACCAGGACAACCCAGTCAAGTTTTGCCGGGAGGTATTTTTTCTCCAGCCACGAATCGGCCTTTCCTTCGATCCGGTACTTCGGTGTCCGGATGAACTCGCTTTTTTTCTTGAACAGCCCCTCGAAGACCGCCCGGGAATTGTTGACGGCAAAGCCCATGCTGCCGGCCATGAACAGGGGGAAGAGCAGGAGTCTCCGCCGCCAATCCGGATACACCGCCTTTTGGGAGAGAAGGTAGAACAGGAACGACCCGATGAAGGCCACCACGAAAATCGACATCAGGGCAAAATATGCCTCGTGTCCGCCACGGTGTTTGATAAACATCAGCGGGACGTTCAACAATCCGGCAAGCAGGATAAATGGAAAGACGATATTATTCGTCAGGTGGAACGTCGAATGGATCTTGATCCGCAGGGGGATCTTTGCTTTCCAGACTTCGGGGAGCATCTTACGCGCGGTCTCGATGGCCCCCTTGGTCCAGCGGAACTGTTGTGATTTGAGCGCGTTCACTTCCGACGGAAGCTCCGCCGGCGAGGTCACGTCGTTGAGGTATTTGAACTTCCACCCCTTCAGTTGGGCGCGGTAGCTGAGATCGAGGTCCTCCGTGAGTGTGTCGGACTGCCAGTTGCCGGCATCGAGGATCGCCTCCTTGCGCCAGATCCCGCCGGTGCCGTTGAAGTTGATGAAGTACCCGACCTTGTTCCGCACATCCTGCTCCATCACAAAATGTCCATCCAATGCCATGGCCTGTGTGCGCGTAAGGAGTGAGTATTCGCTGTTCAGGTGCTCCCAGCGTGTTTGCACGAGACCGATCTTTGGGTCGAGAAAGAAGTGGGGAAGTGTCTGTTGCAGGAAGTCCTTGTTCGGAACGAAGTCCGCATCAAAGATGGCGATGAATTCGCCGCGCGCGGTCTCGAGTCCCGCCTTGAGCGCCCCAGCTTTGTATCCTGACCGGTTCGGGCGGCGGATGTGTTTGATGTCGAACCCAAGCAACTGGTAATCCCGCACAAGCGCCGCAACGATATCGACGGTCTCATCGGTGGAGTCATCGAGTACCTGCACCTCCAGCTTCTCCTTCGGGTACTCGATGGCGCACACGGACTGAATAAGTCTCTCCACGACATAGTATTCGTTGAAGAGGGGGAGTTGAACCGTCACCACCGGCAGTTCGCCAGTCATTGTCAGAGTTTCTTCCCGCCGGCGGGTCTTCAGGTAATGATACACCATGACGAATCCATGCGCGCCGAAGGCGAACAGGATCAGGAGCGCGAAGGAATAGAGGTACAGCACGAGGTCGGTCAGGTATGGGTTGTCGAGCAATTCTTGTCGGAAAAAGACTGCGAGGGTCATAGGAGTTGGTCTACCATCCGGCTACTGTTTCGTTGAGGATATCTTCGGTTAATTTTCGCACTGCTTCTGCAATTCCCTCGTTCCGCTGGGTCAGCCCCCCGCCGGACGAGTAATCGCCCCAATTGCTGAACTCTTTTTCCCACACCTGCTTGCGGAGCTTCTGGTCCTGGAACCGCATCCGCACGGTGACGGTGATTCTCCGACGAGCGACCTGTTCCCCCGCCTGCACCACAACCGGAGCGTCATTCACGGAGAGGATGACCCCTTCGAGGAGGGCGTCGGCTGATGCACGGTCGGTTATTTGGAGCGTATTGTCGTTGATGAACCGATCCGTTAACTGTCTGGAAAACACGTCCCGCAACGTTGGGTCGCCGTACCCGCTCTGGTCCTCGCCGATCGGGACGGCGATGGTTTTCAGGTGGGGCGGGACCGACGCCCCGGTGAATGAATAAGGGCATCCGGCACACCCGGGAAGCATCAGGAGCAGAAAAGCGTACAGCAAGCCTACTGTTGCAATATGGTCGGGTCTGCCAGCCCGCCAGCGGTCTGGCGGGGAGACCCAACCTCCATTGGTGCGCGTCATCGTTCTTGTATTATTCGTGGAGCCCAAATTCCTTGATCTTCCGGTACAGTGTCCGCTCACTGATGTTCAGGTCTCTGGCGGCAAGACGGCGGTTCCCCTTGTGCCGCTCCAGCGCGTTCACGATCATCCGCCGTTCCATCTCGCTCAGCGACATGGACCCGTTGCCGTTGGCATGATCGAACTGGAGCGTCTCCGTATCGGGCGGCACCGCGTTGGATTGCCGAAGCAGGATCTCGCGCAGATCGAGAATGGATCCTTTCAGATCGACGAGGGCGCGGTAGATAAGCTCCCGCTCCGCCTGCTCGACGGTCCTGTTCATCACGACCGGGAGATTGCGGTCCGGCACCGGGACTTGGTATTCCCTGAGATACTTGCGGACGAGGGCCGCGTTCATCCGCCGTCCGTTTTCCAGGACGAGCATGCTTTCGATCACGTTCTTCAGTTCACGCACGTTCCCCGGCCAGTGATAGCTCATGATCAGTTCTGTCGCATCGTCCGTGAACCCTTCAAACTTCATCCCGTTCTTTGCCGTGAACTCCTCGACGAAGTGTTCCACCAGCAGCGGGACATCCCCTTTCCGGCTCCGGAGAGGGGGGATGGTGATGTTCACGGAGCGGAGCCTGAAGTACAAATCGGGGCGGAACCGCTTCTGCTGCACTTCATACTGGAGGTCCTTGTTCGTTGCGGCGATGACACGGAGATCCGCCGTGCGCGGGGAAGAGGAACCCACACGGGTGAACTCCCCGTTCTCCAGCACGCGCAACAGCTTGACCTGCGTGGCGAGGGGCATCTCCCCGATCTCGTCGAGAAGGATCGAGCCACCATCCGCGATCTCGAAGTACCCTTTGCGGGTCTCCACCGCGCTCGTGAACGATCCCTTCTCATGCCCGAACAGCTCGCTCTCGATCAGTCCTTCCGGGATGGCACCGCAGTTGACTGTCACGAGTCCTTTCCTCGACCGCTTGCTGGCGCCGTGGATGGCCCGCGCAATCACCTCCTTGCCGACCCCGCTCTCCCCGGTGATCAACACCGTGATATCGGTCGGGGCAACCTGTCGGATCACATCGACGATCTCCTGGATCTCCAGCGACCTGCCGATGATGCCATGCTCACGTTGGAATGTTTCCCGATCCATACTCTTCCGCTCCACCCTTACCGCGTAACCACAATGGAATCCAAATTATACTTCTTCTTGATCTCACCGCTGAACCGCTTCGCCTCATCCTGTTTCTGAAACTCGCCGACCCAGACCTTGTGGAACTTCCGGCCGTTGTTGACCAAGGTGAAGATCGTCGAAGTATACCCGTCACGCTCGAAGCGGGACTTCAACTCCTCGGCGTTCTGCAGCACGGAGAACGTTCCGGCCTGGACCGTGTAGATGGTCGTGAATTTCTCAACTTTGGCCGGTTGCGCCACCACGACCGGGGCTTCGGCTGTTACCGTTTTGGGTTCCTCGGCAAGAGCTTGGTCCGAGGCGTAGGTCGAGAAGGGGTAATCCTTCTTGAGCTGCTCCAGCTTCTGATCCGCTGTTTTATACAGACCGATCGAGTAGTAATACTGGTAGAGTCTGAAGAGCGCATCGTCGGCCCATTCGCTGGTGGGGAAGTTGTCCACGATGCTCTGGTAGGTCTTCACCGCTTCGGAGCCGTCGGACATCAACACGGCCTGCAAATACAGAACTCCGGGATGGTTCTGGAAATTGGTCATCAGCGTGGGGAGCTCGGCCTTCACCGCCTCCGCCTGGCCGCGGTCGATCAGCTCGAGCCGCCGCTGGATATCCGGCTGTCCCCCCGGGGTTTGCGAGAGTGCCACAGCCAGTGCAAGAGACTGGAGAAGGAGTATGTCCACCATGCGTTGGATTGTCATCGCCACGTTCCTCCTATGAGGTCTGAGAAGTCTATTCACGTACTTCCAGCGAAAAGGATTCCGGGGATGCGTCGCTGAACGATGAGACCATGGTCCCGAACAGCGTAGCCGAGTTGGCGCGCGCGATCCCGACGTTCACATATTCCCCCACCCGGGCATCCTCTTTGGGGAAAACAACCGTCTTGTTCGTATCAGTCCGGCCGCAGTAGTCGTTCGGGGATTTCTTGCTCTCCCCTTCCACCAGCACGTCGACAGTTCGGCCTACTTCCTGCTGGTTTTTTGCAAAGGAGATTTCCCGCTGCAGTCCGATGATTTCATTCAACCGCTCCAGCTTGACTTCCTCCGGAACGTCATCCCCCATGAGCCATGCTTTCGTGTTCTCGCGGGGAGAATACCGGAACGTGAAGGCCCCGTCGTACTCCACCTCGCGGATGATGTCCATCGTCATCGCATGGTCCCCGGCCGTTTCGGTCGGGAAACCGGCGATGAAGTCGGTGGAGAGGCTGGCCTCGGGGATCATGGTCTTGATCTTGTTGACGAGCGATAGGTAATGGGCCCGGTCGTATGTCCTGTTCATCAGGCGCAGGATCCGGTCGGAACCGGACTGGACGGGGAGATGGATGAACTTGCAGATGTTGTCGTTCTCCGCGATCGTCCTGATGAGTTTTTCGGACATGTCCTGGGGATGCGATGTCGTAAACCGGACGCGCATGGTCCGGTCGGCGCGCGCGACAGCCGCCATCAGGTCTGCGAAGTCATGGGTCCCGTCGTGGTAGGAGTTCACGTTCTGACCCAGCAACGTCACCTCCTTGAATCCCTGTTGCGAGAGATGCTCCACCTCGTGAACGACTCCCTGGAGGGATCGGCTCCGCTCCCTCCCCCGGGTAAATGGGACGACGCAGAACGTGCAAAACTTGTCGCACCCGCGCATCACGGAAACCCATGCGCTGATGCCGTCCGTCCTGAGGGGAATAATGTCGTCGTAATTCTCAACGCGCGAGAGCTTCACGGCGATTCCCTTTTCCCCCTCAATCGCCCCCTCGATCAACTCCGGCAGCCTGCGGTATTCGTCGGGTCCGACCACAAGGTCGACGTAGCTCTCCGATTCCATCAGATCCTTCCGCAGCCGTTCCGCCATGCACCCAAGGACCCCGATGACCATCCCGGGGTTTTCTTTCTTGAAATGCTTGAAATCGCCCAACCGTCCGTAGATCCTGACCTCGGCATTATCCCGCACGGCGCACGTGTTGACGAACACGACGTCGGCCGAAGCCAGCGAGTCGGTCTTCTGATAACCGGCGCTCGTCAGGATGCTCAGCACAACCTCGCTATCGGCCACGTTCATCTGGCAGCCGTAGGTTTCAACGTAGACTTGTCGTTGGCGCATTGTTCCCTGGAGAGAATCAAAATTGGGATGAAAATATAATCAAAGAATGACAGACTGTCAAACACCCTTCCGGTATTAATACGTTTTAATATCTTAATGAATTTTAAAGAATCGACCCTAAATCTTTATCAGCATTGACAAATAGTCAGTTTGATTTGTGAAGGGAATTTAATTGATTGCCGCGGGAAGGGGTGGTATATTTTGCGTGATTCATTCCCGGAGTCCCGTCATCTCAGCCTCCGGTGTGCCAGTCGGTTTCCCAACAGAAGCTCTTCTTTCAACGGAAAGTGATCGGACCATGAGTACATCGAATCTTCTTTCGAACATCAAGACAAAGGCAAAGGACCTCAAGCGGCACATCCTCCTCCCGGACGCGACCGACGAGAGGGCAATTCAGGCCGCCCGCATTATTGTCGATGAAGGGATCGCACACATCTCCCTGGTCGGGGATGAAGCGGAGATCCGCGCGAAGGCGGCACATTTGGGAGTGGGTTTGGAGAAAATCCGCATAGCCGATCCGGAGCGGTCGGAGAAGCTGAGCGATTTCACACACCTCTATTTCAACCTGCGCAAGGCGAAAGGCATGCAGTTTGAACAGGCGCAGCAGACGATGAAACGCCCTCTGTTCTTCGGCGCGATGATGGTGCGCGAAGGGATGGCGGATGGAAGCGTTGCCGGGTCGCTCTCCACCACCGGCGACGTGCTGCGGGCCGGCATCCAGATTATCGGCATGGCGGAGGGGATCAACGTGGTCTCCAGTTTCTTCCTCATGGTCTTCCCGTATACCACCTATACGTTTGCCGACTGCGCAGTACTGCCGGACCCGACCGCCGAGCAGCTTGCTGACATCGCTCTTGCCGCGGCAGCCAACCACCAGAAGCTTACCGGTGAAGAACCGCGCGTGGCCATGTTATCCTTCTCGACGAAGGGGAGCGCCGATCATCCGCTCGTCGAAAAAGTCCAGAAGGCCACCGCCTTTGCAAAGAAGAAGAACCCCTCGCTTGCGCTTGACGGCGAACTGCAGCTCGATGCGGCCATCGTTCCCGCGGTGGCGGACCGGAAGGCTCCCGGCTCCCCGGTAGGAGGCCGTGCGAACGTGCTGGTATTTCCCGACCTGAATGCCGGGAACATCGGTTACAAACTTGCCCAGCGGATGGGGGGAGCCGAGGCGATCGGTCCCGTTGTACAGGGATTGAAACAGCCCGCGTTCGATCTCTCCCGGGGATGCAGTGTGGAGGATATTGTCAGCGTGGTCGCCATCAATGCCGTTATGGGAGCTGCGTGAGCAAACCCCAGCGATACAGGTTCCTCGATCTCTATCGCGGGTTGATTGTGCTCTTTATGCTCGAGGGCCATGTCCTGCGGGCCGTGCTTCTTACTGAAGAGCAGCGTGAAGGATGGTTTGCGCTTCATGAGATTTTCCATGGTGTCACCGGACCCGGTTTCCTGTTTGGAGCCGGGTTTGCTTTTGCCATCGCGACCCAGCGGCGCTGGGAGCAGCTCCTGACGCTTTCCCCCGCCTTCTTCCGCCGACTCTGGCGCGCCGCGCTCCTGGTTGTTATCGGATACCTTCTGCATCTCCCGTATTTCTCGTTCCGGAAGGTCTTTGAAGGATCTCTGCCGGGAGAATGGGATACTTTTTTTGCTTTCGACGCGTTGCAGTGCATCGGTGTCACCCTGATCGCTCTCCGCCTCCTGCTGATCACATTCCGCTCAGAACGATGGTTCTTCCGATCGGTGACGGCGCTGCTCCTGGCGGTCGTGTACGCCACCCCGTTCCTGTGGGATCCGGTGCATACGGCTCATTTTCCACGCTTTCTCTCGCAGGCAGTCAACGGCCTGAGTGGCTCGTTCTTTCCCCTGTTTCCCAATGCCGGTTTCCTCCTTGCAGGAACGCTGGTAGCCTGGCTGTTCCTTCGGAAAGGACAGGAGGGAATGGAGCAGGGCTTCATCAAAAATCTTGGAGTGACCGGATTGGGGTTGATCCTGGCAGGCATGTTGCTGGACCGCGTCCCCCTCCAGATGTATCCGGTGTACAACTTTTGGTTCACCAGCCCCAATTTCTTCTGGATGCGGCTGGGGATCCTGTTCCTGCTGCTGAGCGGGCTGTGGTATTTCGAAAATGCGGTCTCCCATAGCGATCGCCACGATGTATGGATGCCGAAATGGCTAAACGTGCTGGGGGTGGAATCCTTCTTCGTCTACATCGCCCATTTAGTTCTTTTGTACGGGTGGGTGCTAAACCCTGGGGACAATGTTACGGCGTGGTGGGGATTGAAGTTGAGTCTCCCGCCATCGTTGATCGTCTCGGCAGGTTTCATCGTCTCCATGGTCCTTCTTGCCTGGGGATGGAATTACTGCAAGAAACATCACCCGGTGGTGATGCAGGGATTATATTGGTGGATCGGGTCGGTGTTCCTGTACTACTTTCTGAAAAACCCATGGTAAAGGCCCAAATTGATTTTCCATGAAATTGTGCTACATTACTCCCCCTCTAAAAAATCTCTGACGGATTGAATCATGAAAAAGACCCGGCGTTCTCAGCCTTCTCTGACACGTTCCAAGCCGGCACCTCTCCATAAACCTTTGCCCGTCGACAAGCTCCGCTGGCACTGCGATCCGAAGTCACTGAAGGTGAAGACGAGCGACGAGATCAAGCCGAGCCGCGAGATCATCGGCCAGGAGCGCGCGCTCAGGGCCCTGCGCGTCGGTTTGGCGATGAAACACTTCGGGTATAATATTTTCGTCACGGGACTCTCGGGCACCGGGCGCACGACCACGATCAAGCGCATGTTGCATGAGTTTGAGCTGAAGGGAGACGGCCTGCGTGATCACTGTTACGTTTTCAACTTCAAGAACCCCGACCAGCCGATCGCGCTCTCGCTCCCGGCCGGACAGGGAAGGGGGTTGAAGATCGATATGGCGAATTTCATCGCCGACCTTCAGCGCAACATCCCGGCGATCTATGAAGGCCAGCGGTACCAGGACGCGCGAAAGTCGGTGCTCAGCCACTTCCAGGACCGGCAAAAGACCGTGCTTCAGGATTTTGAGAAGAGGGTAAAGGAGCGGGGGTTCGAGCTGGTGCAGGTGCAGGTTGGGAACCTGATGCGTCCGGATATCGTGCCATTGGTCGGCGAGAAAGCCACGAGCCTCGACGAGCTCGAGACCCTCTCCCAGAAGGGGGAGTTCCCGAAGGAGCAATTCACCTCCTTAAAAGAGGCCCAGGGGGTTCTCGAAAAACAGATGTCCACGGTCTTCCGTGAACTGCGCAACATCGAAAAGAAAGTGCAGCAGTCCCTCACGGAGATCGAGGAACGGCTCGTCATGCCGATCGTCGACGAGGCGATTCAGGTCATGAAGGTGACGTACGACGACAAGAAGGTTCACGCCTACCTGGATCATGTGCGCGAGAACATCGGCGAAAACCTGGATCGTTTCCGTGCCCAGACGGCTTCGCCTTCACCCCCGCCGCAACAGGGGGAGGAGCAGGAAGAGGAGGAAGATGTGCTCCTCGAGTACGAGGTCAATCTCCTTGTCGATAACTCCCATACCGAGCACACACCGGTGGTGATCGAAACCAACCCGAAATACAAGAACATCTTCGGGACGGTCGAGCGGGTGCTGGAAAAAGGGGGTGTGTGGAGGACGGAGTTTACCCAGATCAAAGCCGGGGCGTTGCTCCAGGCCGACGGAGGGTATCTTGTCCTGAACGCGCTCGATACGTTGGTTGAACCAGGGGTGTGGCAGGACCTGAAGCGGACGCTCCGGACCGGCAAGATGGAGATCCATACCTACGAGCCGATGTTCGGCTTCGCCCCTTCCGGCATGAAACCGGAACCGATCAAATTGAACGTGAAGGTGATCATGATCGGCGATGCGGAGCTTTACCAGTTTCTCTATGACCGGGATGAAGATTTCCAGAAGATTTTCAAGATCCGTTCCGACTTCGATTACGAGATGCCGCGGAATACTTCTTCCGTAGAGAAGTACCTGCAGTTCATCAAGATGGTCAGCGACGACGAGAAGCTGAAGACCTGCGATCGGAACGCGATGGCCGTGCTGCTGGAGTTCGGCCTGCGGCTCTCCGGGAGACAAGGGAAACTTTCCACGCGGTTCAATGTGATCGCCGATGTGATCCGGGAAGCGAACTACTGGGCCGGGGAGGACCATGCGGATGTCGTCCTCGATCGCCATGTGAAGAAGGCGATCGAGGAACGGCTGTACCGCGGGAGCATGGTGGAGGAGAAGATGCAGGAGATGATCACCGAAGGAACGATGATGATTGACACCGAGGGGAGCGTAGTTGGACAGGTGAACGGTCTTGCGGTGTACGATTCAGGCGAGCATGCGTTCGGCAAACCGTCGCGTATCACGGCCCGGACGGCGTTGGGGCGCGCCGGAGTCATCAACATCGAGCGGGATGCGGAGATGAGCGGCCCGACCCACAACAAGGGAGTTGCAATCCTGAGCGGCTATCTCCGGAGCCTGTTTGCCCAGGACAAACCGCTGATCATGAGCGCGAGCATCACGTTCGAGCAATCGTACGGCGGCATCGACGGCGACAGCGCATCGTCCACCGAGATGTACGCCATCCTCTCAAGCCTCTCCGGCGTCCCGATCCGGCAGGAACTTGCAGTCACCGGCTCGGTGAATCAGAAAGGGGAGGTCCAGCCGATCGGCGGTGTGAATCTGAAGATCGAAGGGTTCTTTGATATCTGCAAAGCCCGCGGGCTGACCGGGAAACAAGGTGTCTTAATCCCCATTCAGAACGTGGACGATCTGATGCTGCGGGACGACGTGATAGAAGCCGTGCAGAAGAAAAAGTTCAATATCTATCCGGTCTCGACGGTCAATGAAGGGATTGAAATCCTGACCGGTGTGAAGGCGGGAGAACAGGGGAAAAAAGGTTCCTTTGAGGAGGGGACCATCAACTTCCTGGCAGACCGCAAGCTCGGGCAGTATGCTGAGGATTGGCGCACGTTTGAGGCGGGGAAGGGGTAAGATTTTGGGGTGGCTCTATCCCACCCCTGTCTTGCGCTTTTCCCCGAAGATTCTTACCATTGACCCAGAGTATCGAACACTGTTGCAGGTCTTAACACCTATTCACCGTCCCGGAGGGAAGAGCCATGAAGAGAGTATTGATGGTTGCCGTACTATTGATAGCCGTGTCTGTCGCATCGGCCCAGGTAGTCCCCGGTCTATTGACGCCTCCGCAGGAGCAGGTTGTGGGGAAGGTGGTCCAGAAGAGTTCGGCGTTCCGGTCGGCAAACCGCTCCAACTGGTCATCCGCACTGGCGTACGCGAGTTTCGGAATCGGTGGAGGAGATCGGTTCGGTCCTACGCTCTTCATCCAGTACATGCCGAACAGCCGGATGAATCCCGTGATCGATCTGTATGCGGGATTGATGATCGGCGCGGGGAAGTCCGGCGCCGTGAACCAGGACGAGTACATCCCGGTCGCAAGCCGCTGGGCTTCGTACTATTCCCCGTACTCGAACACCATCAACCCGTACTATTATGATTACCCGCGGCTGAGTTTCGGACTGATGCTGCTGGGAGCAGATATGACCTACTATTTTGCCCGCGGCGATGTGCGTCCGTATGTGGGGGCGGGAGCGATGGTGCTGGGATGGGGAAACCAGGGGACGTATTCCGCAGCGGTTGCCCCTGCGGCAAAAGGGGGAGTGCAGATCAGCATGAGTGCCGGTCTGGACGGGTTTGTGGAAGTGCGGCATGCCGTCGGAGTACCGAGCCTGATCGGTCCGGCAACGGAGAAGTTTAGCGGCTTCACCGCGGCGGCGTTCGGGATCTCCTTCTTCCCGCGGTTCTGAAAAGTAGACATCCACGAAGTTCACAGCCGGAGGCATCTGCTGAAGCACGCGAAGTGTTCTCCTTGTCGGGACCAATGCTAACCCAAATTGGAGAATGCTATCGCATTCTATAGTTATGGGCCTCCGGCTGTGGATGATTTTTTTACGAAAGCACTTCCTGTCGCTTCCTGAGCATTTCCACCTCGATCGCCCTCAGTGTTTCCAGTTCACCGAATCTCGCCTTTTCAATAACGTGGAGAATGTGTGCGGAAGAGACCGCGGGGGGGAGGAGCACATAGTCCGCCCCGGCCTCGTACAGTTTCACCGCCCCTTCGGGGGATTTCGACTGCACGATCACCTTTGCGCTTACCCTTTGTGATTTCAGGTAACGAAGAACGTCGAGGTTGTTGGTCCCGCGCAGGTATTCATCCGGCACGGCGCAGATGATAAACTTCGCATGATGAATGCCGGCTCCCTCGAGCGTATCAACGTGACTGATATCGACGTACGTCGCAGTCACACCTAATTCCTTCAACCGGGTCAGCACCTCCGGATTGAAATCAAGCACCTGCACATTTTCGTGGGTCTCCCTCAAGTCGTGCACGAGGGCGCTCCCCAATCGGTGGCATCCCAGCAACAGGATCTCGCCATGCTCCCCTCCTCCTGCACTCTCCTCCTGGTGATGCGAGCTCTTCAACCCCGCCCCCTCCAACAACCGGACCGCTTCGCGCGCGATGGCATGGCTCCCCATGACCAGGTAGGTGGAAATGGTGGAGGTGACGACCAGCGTAATGGCGATCAGGGAGACGATCTCCTGTGAAATATGCCCGTAGCCGAACCCCAGCGTGGCGATCACCAGGGAGAACTCGCTCGACTGTGCGAGATGGAGCGAGGAGAGTACGCCGACACGGCTTCCGAGTTTCACCGCGTAGGACGTTGGAAGTATGGTCACGACCCGGCTGACAATAATAAAGAGGGAAAGGACCAACCCGGTGACGATCCCCGCGGTGGATGTTACCACCAGTTGCATCCCGAGCGAGACAAAGAAAAGTGTGACAAAGAAATCGCGCAACGAACGGATCTTCACGATCACGTCGTGGCTGTAGGGAAACGTCGAGATGCTCACCCCGGCGATCAATGCCCCCATGGCGATGGAAAAATTTGCCATCAGCGCCAGCCAGCACATAATGAAACACCAGGAGATGGAGAGGACCAGCATCAACTCGGGGTTCTGCGCGACCTGCCGGAACGCGATCGGGAGCACATACCGGCTTGCCAGGAAACTGACGGCGACCAGCCCAAACCCCGATGCGAACGAGAAGAGGATGGGACCGAGGGACGGGTTGTCGATATTGCTCTGGGCCGCAAGCACGAGGATGGCGAGAACATCCTGCACCACGAGGATACCGAGGCTGATCCGCCCGGGGAGCGTATCGAGCTCGTTCCGGTCGGAGAGCAGCTTGACCACGATCATGGTGCTGCTGAACGACAGGGCAACGCCGATGTAGATCGCCGCGAGCCCGTCATACCCGAGCCATTGCGAGAGGAACACACCCAGGACGGAACAGAGGACCACCTGCAGCGTCCCGATCACGGCAGAGGAAGATCCGGACTTTGTGAATTTCCTGACATCGATCTCCAGGCCGACGATGAAAAGGAGGAACGCGAGGCCAAGCTCGGAGAGAAGAGCGATTTCCTCCTGGTTCTGGATCAGCCTGAAACCCTGGGGACCAATCAGAACGCCGGCCGCGATATACCCGAGGATCAACGGTTGGCGCACAAGCCGGGCAACATACCCGAGCGCCGATGCCGCCACGATGGAAAGCCCGATACTGTAAAGAAGACTTGAGTGCATGCGGGAGATCGTTGGGTTGATAATCGGTGACGGGGATGAGCCATGCTACAAAAGATTCACCAGAGGGTCAATTGACGAGATGGCTTTCGACACGCTCTCATCGGGAGTGCCCTCCGGTTTTCATGGAGCCAATTCCATCGCGGGCCTCGGGAAAATCCCATTGCCGGGCTTTCCTTTTCAGTCAGCCACTTGTATATTGGGGTCAACCTTCCACCACCAATCAAAACCATGGTTGGCATTGACTTCCTGCTCCTGATCGGAGCCCTTCTCATACTCGCCAGCATCGCGATTGCCAAAGCGTCGGATAATCTTGGGGTTCCGACGCTGGTGCTCTTTATCGCTGTCGGTATGCTGGCAGGTTCGGAGGGCCCGGGCGGCATTTTCTTTGACGATGCAGGTATGGCTCAGTCCATCGGCATTGTCGCCCTTATCTTCATATTGTTTGCCGGCGGACTGGACACCCGTTGGACCTCTGTCCGCCCCGTGTTGTGGCAGGCATTGAGTCTTTCCACGCTTGGTGTGTTTGTCACGGCGTTAAGTGTCGGACTCTTCGTCCATTATGTTCTTGAGTTTTCACTCCTTTCCGGGCTGTTGCTGGGCGCGATTATTTCTTCCACCGACGCGGCGGCCGTGTTCTCCGTCCTCCGGTCGAAGAACGTCAGCCTCCGGGGAAAATTGAAGCCACTGCTTGAACTCGAGTCCGGCAGCAACGATCCAATGGCAGTCTTCCTGACCGTCGGGACAATCCAACTCATTACTTCCCCCGAATCCACACTCGGGGAGATTATCCTGCTTTTTGTTGTCCAGATGGGTCTCGGCGTCGGCATCGGACTCGCATTGGGGAAGGGGATGGTGTTGTTGATCAACCGGATGAAGTTCTCCTACGAAGGGATGTACCCGGTCTTCTCCCTTGCTGCCGCGTGTTTCATCTACGCGCTGACGGCAGTCATAGGAGGGAGCGGCTTCATGGCGGTCTATGTCGGTGGATTGGTGGTAGGGAACAGTGAGATCGTCCAGAAGAAAAGTCTCTTCCGTTTTTTCGACGGCCTTGCCTGGTTGGGTCAGATAGGAATGTTCCTGACCCTGGGCCTTCTTGTGTATCCCTCGAACATAGCGCATGTCGTTGGAGGCGGACTGCTTGTCTCCGCGTTTCTGATGTTCGTTGCAAGACCTTTCAGCGTGTTCTTCGCAACGTTGTTGACCGACCTCCAGTGGCGTGAAAAGACCCTCGTTTCATGGGTCGGATTGCGTGGTGCCGTCCCGATTATCCTCGCGACATTTCCCAAACTCGCGCGGGTTCCGGATGCCGATGTGATTTTCAACCTTGTGTTCTTTATCGTCCTGACCTCGGCCCTCTTCCAGGGTTGGTCGCTTCCGGCAGCGGCGAGACTCCTCAAGGTGGATGCCCCGATGGTGCGGAGACGGCGTTACCCGCTGGAGTTTGAACCGACGGAGGGGGTCGATGCAGAGTTGCAAGAATTTATCGTCCCTTACAACTCCTCCGCGATCGGCAGACCGATCGTCGAACTCGGCATGCCTCCGAACAGTCTCATCGTCCTGATCAGCAGGAACGAACGGATGATGGTGCCGAGCGGCGGGACTATCCTGGAACCGGGGGATACGATCCTGGCCCTTGTCAGCAGGGAGAACCTGGCCGAAGTGCGGGCGATCCTGGCAGAGCAGAAAGAAAAAGCAGCTGAACAGTGACATCGAAAATTTTCAATCAATCCCAGTAGGAGGTTTTATGAAACGGTTGCTTTGTCTTGTGATCGCAATGCTCGTTTCTCCTGTGACGTATGGTCAGCAGGGGACATTGATCGTTCTGAACAAATCCGATCACACCGCATCGCTGATCGATGTTGTCACCAGGAAAAACGTTTCCACACTTCCCACCGGCACGGCTCCGCACGAAGTAGCGGTCTCCGCGGATGGCAAGCTTGCAGTCGTGGCGAACTACGGAACGGGGCAAAGCCCCGGCAATACGCTTACACTTCTGAATATTGCCGAGAAAAGGAAAGTGAAGGATATCAACCTCGGAGAGTACAGACGGCCCCATGGCATTGTGTGGCTGGCGAAGCAGACCATTGCTGTAACGACAGAAGCGAACAAGGCTCTTCTTTTAGTGAATATTGATACAGGAATGATCCTGCACGCTATTTTGACCGATCAGAATACCTCCCACATGGTCGAACTAGCCCTCCAAAGCGAAAGGGCGTTTGTTACAAACATCGGTTCGGGAACCACGACCGTTATTGATCTGAAAGAAAAGAAATGGCTGACGAATATCGAAACGGGGGCGGGCACTGAGGGAATCGCATGTTCGCCGGATGGGAAGGAAATTTGGGTGACGAATCGAGCGGCGAACACGGTTTCCGTGATCGAGGTGGCGTCGCTGAAAGTTGTTGCCACCCTCGAATCCAGGTCGTTTCCGATTCGAGTGAAATTTACCCCTAATGGGAAATTTGCGTTGGTTTCCAATGCCCAATCCGGGGAAGTAGGTGTATTTGATGTGAAGGAACGAAAAGAAGTCCGCCGATTGAAAATGGAATTCACTCCGGTCGTGGATGCCGATCAGCGGCTCTTTGGGAACCAGTTCGGCAAAAGCCCCGTCCCGGTCGGGATCCTGATCGAACCCTCCGGCACGTTTGCATTCATCGCCAACACACAGGCCGACATCGTCACCATGGTTGATCTTCGGGAATGGAAGATCGTTGACCGCCTTGTCGCCGGCAAGGAGCCGGATGGATTGGGGTATTCAAAGCTCAGGGTTGCGGAGTAGGAGAGGTGTGTAAAGCTTGACGCAACAATTTTCATCCACCATCTACAAGCTTGGGATCAACCCATGTGTGGAGGTCCCGCTCCGTGTGAGCCGTGCCTTGGGCAAGAGAGGATACATTCCGGTCGCAGGCGAACTCAACGGGAAGCCCTTCCTTGCCAATCTTGTCCCGATCGGGGAGGGGAGGCATCGTCTCTTTATCAATGGGGAGATGAGGGAACGGGCGCGGGTTGATGTGGGGAGTCGTATTACCGTGGTCCTGCGCGTTGATTCCCGTCCACGGAGAGTCCTGATGCCCAAAGAACTTGCCCGGGCGTTGCGAAGTAACCGGGATGTCAAAGCGGCATGGGGATTGCTCACCCCGTCGCGGCAAAAGGAAATTCTTCGTTACCTGAACTTTGCGAAGAGGCCGGAGACGCTTCAACGGAACATTAAGAAAGTCATCGCTCTTCTACAGAAGAAGCTCCCACCGGAAGAACAGTTAGGGGGAATTCGTGTGAGAGAACGCTGAGAAAAAAACAAGGCGATCCCGGAAGGAATCGCGTTGTGTGTGTTATGCATGCCTTTCGTGCTACCGCGCAAATCCCAATGCCACGGCACACGCGACCCAGAGAAGCCAGAGGACCATGGCAACTGCGATCCCCGTGCTGCCCGGTTTATCCGCCAGCTTGCCGAGCCCGATACCGACGACGACCGCCTGCCAGATTCCGAAAATATTGATGGACGACATGACCAGGTGCATCTTGTTGGAGGAGTCGTACTCGTTGAAGACCGCGAGGCCGAGGCTCGGGGTTGCATAGAGCGAATTCATCGCCATCACCATCAGGATGGTCACGAGAAGGCCGAGGATTCCGATCCATCCGGAGAGCCCGTACAGTTCGAGATATTTTCCGTACCCGGCGGCGGATTTGAGAGCGAATTTTCCGGCGAGCCAGAGCACCAACGCCGCCCCAAAAAAAGCAATCGAAATGAAGATGGCGCTCCCGATGACGCCGAAGATCATCATCATTCCCCCTCCCGACATTTGTTCCGAGGCGCGGTCAGCCTGCTCCTGTGTCATCTGTCCGGAGTCGACGCGTTCCTGCATGGCCTTCCGTTGTGGCTCCATGGCCTGCTCTCGGAGCGTATCATTGGAGAACATCACATATGAGAAAGCCGATGCGAGAAGGATCGTCAGAAGAAAAGGAATAACCCAGACGCTTGCGCGCGGTGGACCTTGACGTATTCCGTCAAAGGCCTCCGCGGGTGAGGTGAAAACATTCATCATAAGATCGCCCAATGAGGCGGTTTCCGGTGCAGGGGTTTGTTCCATAACGGTGCTCCTTCTAAAGGGGAGGAATGTGTTCGGGGACACCGCAAGGTAATGGTCGGATACCTATTTTCAAAGCGGTTTTTCCGAAACAATGTTGGTTGACATTAGAACCATAAATGGATATATTCTCTGGGTTTTTTTGCAGGTTCAATGCACTTTTTCCAAGACCCGCGATTTCCTCCTCATCTTGGTAAAAACAACGAACAGTTCACATTCCGTACTTACGAAGACCTCCTCGCCATGTCTGATATTGAAGAGCAACGGCGCAAAGTAGAAGAGTTAAAGCGGAAGATCCTGGAACAGAAGCGGAAGTCGTCCGAGCCTCAGGTAGTCCATGAGGATAAGGAGGCGAAGGCTGAGCAGGAACGGCTTCAAGCCGAAGTTGAGGCCAAACGCAAGGCCGAGGAAGAGGCGCGTCGGGCAGAAGAAGAGGCAAAACAAAAGGCGGAGGAGGATGCCCGTCGTGCTGCTGCAGAGGAGACGAAACGCAAGGCGGAGGAGGAAGCTCGTCGGAAGGCCGAAGAGGAGGCGATGAAGAAGGCGGAGGAGGAAGCCAGGCGGAAAGCCGAAGAGGCGGCCAAGCTTAAAGAAGAAGCTGAGCGTAAGAAGGCCATGGAGGAGGCGCAGCGGCAGGCTGAGCTCCTGGCAAAGAAAAAAGCGGAAGAAGAGGCGCGTCGGCAGTCGGAGGAAGCGGAGCGCAAACGTCGTGAGGAAGAGGAGCGGAGGAAAGCGGAGGAGGCCAAGCGCAAGGCGGAAGACGCGCGTAAGAAGGCCGAGGAGGAACTCAAAAAGGCAGAGGCGGCCAAGCTCGCCTCCGATATGAAACTGGGGGCAAGCCCGGAAGCGATCCAGACGTATGTCAACCTCCTGAAACAGGCCTGGAAGGATGGGAGCGTCAGCAAGGATGAGGAAAACATGCTTGCCACGCTTCGTACGAGTCTCGGCGTGACCAAACAGGACCATGAAACGCTTCAGCAGGAAATCCAGCTCGAAATTTATTTGCAGGCGATCGTGAACGGCTGGAAGGACGGCGCGATTACTCCGGAGGATTCGGAGAACCTCGACCAGTTGCGCGAGAGATTTAAGATTTCAGCGGAAGAACATCTCCGGTTGGAAAAACAAGTGAGAAAGGAAATCCTCAAGCAGAAGTCGTAACCGTCTTGAACTGGTACGCCATCGCCTCCAACGCCAGGATGCGTTTCCCAATCGGCGGATGTGTGCCGAACAGCTCAGCAGTCACTCCCTCCTTCAGGTTCACCTTTCTCCCCAACGGATCGACGATACACAAGTGAGCGGCACCGCGTTTGATGGAGGCTGTGGGTGCTGCGGCGTTTTCCAGTTTCCTGAGCGCGCTTGCCAGCCCCAACGGGTTTCGCGTCATCTCTGCCGCAGAGGCGTCTGCGAGGTACTCACGCTTGCGTGAGACCGCGAAGGCCATGAGCTGGCTGATGACCGGGGCGAGAATGATGCCGATGATCCAGACGACAAGCAGGATCGCCGCAAGCCCTCCGGCTCCCCCCGATCGTTTCCCTTTTCGTGATCCTCCTCCATACCACATGGCCCGCCGCGCCCAATCCGACAATAACAGGATGGTCCCCATCAACGCGGCGATCACCGTCATAAGACGGATGTCGTAATTCCGTATGTGACTCATCTCATGGGCGACGACACCCTGGAGTTCTTCCCGCGTGAGCGTGTCAAGGAGCCCCTGGGTAACGGCAATGGAACTCTGCTGCGGGTTTTTCCCCGTGGCAAACGCATTCGGGTCGGAGTCCGGTACAATATACACCGAAGGTTTGGGCAGGCCGGAGGCGATGGTCATCTCTTCTACAATGTTGAGGAATTGCCGGTGGGAGGGGTTGTTCGCATCGAGGGGCATCGCGCCTGTGGAACTCAGGACAGCCTTTGCCCCCGCCTGGAAGCTCCACCACGCCGACGCAGATCCGGCGCCGGCGGCGAGAAGGGTGCCGAGGGGAAGAAAAGCACTCTCACTGATGGTGCCGAGGTAAAAGAAATCAAACCCCAGCCCGAGGAGAGCGAGGAACAGCACAAACATGCCCATGACCAGGAGCGTCAGCCTCTTATTGTGGGCCTGCTGTTGGTAGATGTTCCGTAAAGGGGCCACGACTCCTACTTCTTCAGGGAGAGATCGACGGTCGGGACGGCCCGTTCGGCGGCCTCCTTGATCTCAAATAATTCCGCCGTGGCGAATTGAAACATTGACGCGATCAGGTTTGCCGGGAAGACCTGTTGTGCGGTATTGAACTGGGTCGCGATGTCGTTGTAGAATTGGCGCGCAAAGGAGATCTTGTTCTCCGTGCTCGTCAGTTCTTCCTGGAGCTGCTTGACATTTTCGTTGGAGCGGAGTTGCGGGTAGTTTTCAACTAAAGCGAAAAGTTTGTTCAGCGTAGAGGTGAGCATATTCTCTTTCTCAGCTGCGTCCGCAACACCGTGGGCCGAGACGGCTGCATTCCGTGCCTGGATGACCTTCTCCAAAGTGTCCTGTTCAAACTGCATCTGTCCCTTCACCGTGTTGACAAGGTTGGGGATGAGGTCATGGCGGCGTTTTAATTGTACGTCGATCTGTTTCCAGCCATTGGTGACTTGGTTACGGAGGGTGACGAGGCCATTATACTTGGCGATTACCCAGAAGATAAGAAGTGCGGCAAGGGCGATAAGAATATAGAGAAGTGTCATGGAGTCTCCGGGATGGTGAAAGAATGATGCGAAAAATAGCGTAAAGACGGGGCAAATACAATCCAATTTTTATCCCCCTGAATTTTCGGATTGGTGAGAGGAGGCTTTTGTCTCAAAATTGGTTCACGTGGGGGGTGTTAAAGTCTTCACCTTCCTGTTATTGCCAAATAAATCTAAGGAAAAGATAAAATAAGTGTTGACTTTCGTGTTTGCACGCAGTATATTTGTAACCCCTTTACAAGGGGCGCGCGGAACAGCGCGGAATTCTTTGATTACGAGTACGTTCGAATGCCCATGGACAATGGGCATTTTTATCGATAGACCTGTTCTTTGAAAAAGTGTGCACAGCCTCGAGTCAATTGCATAGGGTTTTGAAACCTTGGCAGTTGTATCGATGAGATGCAAAGATGCCAAGCTTCAAACTTGAAGTTGAAAACATTACAACGGAGAGTTTGATCCTGGCTCAGGACGAACGCTGGCGGCGTGCCTAACACATGCAAGTCTAGGGAGAAAGGGGTAGCAATATCCCGTGTAAACCGGCGCAAGGGTGAGTAACACGTAGGTAACCTGCCTTCAGGACGGGAATAACCCCGAGAAATCGGAGCTAATACCCGATTATGCAGCGGCACCGCATGGTGACAGTTGTTAAAAGTCCCGCAAGGGATGCCTGGAGATGGGCCTGCGCCCCATTAGGTAGTTGGTGAGGTAACGGCTCACCAAGCCGACGATGGGTAGCTGGTCTGAGAGGATGATCAGCCACACTGGAACTGAGACACGGTCCAGACTCCTACGGGAGGCAGCAGTGAGGAATATTGCGCAATGCCCGAAAGGGTGACGCAGCGACGCCGCGTGGAGGATGAAGGCCCTATGGGTCGTAAACTCCTTTTGAGGGGGAAGAATGTTTCGCTATAGGCGAACGTGACGGTACCCCTTGAATAAGCACCGGCTAACTACGTGCCAGCAGCCGCGGTAATACGTAGGGTGCTAGCGTTGTCCGGAATCACTGGGTGTAAAGGGAGCGCAGGTGGATTGGTAAGTCGGTGGTGAAATTCTCAGGCTCAACCTGGGGACTGCCACCGATACTGCTGATCTTGAGTGCGGAAGAGGAAGGCGGAATTCCTGGTGTAGCGGTGAAATGCGTAGATATCAGGAAGAACACCGGTTGCGAAGGCGGCTACCTGGCCCGACACTGACGCTCAGGGACGAAAGCGTGGGGAGCAAACAGGATTAGATACCCTGGTAGTCCACGCCTTAAACGATGGGTACTAGGTGCTGGTTCGCAAGGGTCAGTGCCGAAGTTA
>JACPUH010000036.1 GCA_016192345.1 Ignavibacteriales bacterium
AGGGAGGTGGAGGCGAACAGAACCGCAACGATCATTGTTGCGACAAGCGTGAGTTTTTTCATAATGAATCCTTTCGGTTGATGTGGTGGTAGAGGTTTGACGGCACCATTGTAGAAAGAAAAGCCCATTGGTGCATCACGAAAGTGTCACGAAACTATGAACGTTTTGGGAGGAGGGGAACGTTCCCGGAGGAAAGGAGGGGGCCAATCCCCCTTTTATGAAGCCTGTTCCGGGCGGTCCAAGGGAAGGTGAAATGAAAACGTAGTCCCCCTCTTGACGGCGCTCCTGACGATCAGATGGTCACCATGCGCCTCGACAATCCTCTGAGCAATCGCAAGACCAAGCCCCGTTCCGCCCAGTTCCGCAGATCGGCTTTTTTCAGCCCGGTAAAAACGGTCAAAGACGTGAGAGAGGTCTTCCGGGGGAATCCCTTGCCCGGTGTCTGAAACCTCAAGGAGTACATCCTTCCCCTCTCGCGTGAGCTGCACAACTACATCGCCGTCGGCGGGGGTGTACCGGAGCGCGTTGTCGATAAGGTTTTGAAGAGCCCGTTCGATCATGCCGATATCCGCACTCACGGCGGGAACGGAATCCGGCAAAAGGGTCTGTAGTCGTACCCGATGTTTCTCCGCCTGCGGTTGAAATTTCTGGACAATGTCCTGCACAAGCTCGGAGAGGGAAAAGGGTTCGGGTCTGGGGTGGGTGTGCCCCGCTTCGAGGCGCGAGAGTTCCAGAATCTGGTCTACAAGCCTCCTCAACCGTTCCGTCCCCGCGATAATGATCTGGAGGTAGCGGCTTCGTTCCTCTTCGGGCAGTGAGGAACCCTTCAATTGAAGAGTTTCAATATATCCCTGAATGGAGGTGATCGGGGTCTTCAGATCGTGGGAGATGTTGGCCACGAGTTCACGACGCTGGCGATCCGCCTCTTTCAACCGGTCCACATGGTGGACGATCGTCTCGGCCATGCTGTTGAACGCGAGGGCAAGCTCATCCACCTCATCGTTGGAGGAAACGGCGATGCGGCTGTCGAAATTCCCCTTCTCAAAAGACTTGACCGCCGCCGTCATCGTCCTCAATTTTTTCATCAGGAGCGCCAGGACGAAGAGGGCGACAAAGCCGGCAGCGACCAGGGTGACAAGCAGGGAGCGCGCCCCGAGCCGAAGAATATAACTGTCGAACAGCATCTGGTCGAGCGAATCGTATTCCCTCCCATGAACGATCAGGTACACGTACCCGACGAGTTCGCCACCGCGCGTGATGGGGGCGGCGGAGAATACCTTTTCGTTTACGAGACCGCAGGGATCGGCACCGAGGATGAAGTCTTCCGACTTGCTTGCCAGGAAGTGCTTCACCGGTTCAAGTTGCACTGTATTGAATGCCAGCCTGTGGTCGACAGAGGTTGCAAGGATTTCGCCCGAGGGGGAGAGAAAGTACAGTTCGAGTCCCGGGTTATACGAACGGACCCGAAGGAAGAGTTGATGGAGCGAGTCGCGTTCTCCCGGTTGGCCGACGTGCGGTTCGATCTCGGCCGTCAGTCTGTGCGCGAGCGGCTGGTAGATCTGCTGCGCCGTCTCCTGCAGGAACATTTCCGCTGTAAAGACCGTCACGTACACGTACACCGCCCCAATGACCAGGAACAGGCAGAGCAGCAGCGCCGAGATTTTCCAATAAAGGCTTTTAAAGAAACGTGGGATCATGGAGAAGGGTACGAAGAATGACAATAGTTGGATCTGAACGCTATTCTTGTTCTGCAAACCTGTAACCGACGCCCCAGACCGTTTGGATGTAATCCGGTTTTGCCGGATCGCGTTCGATCTTCGAACGGAGGCGGTTGATATGAGAATTGACGGTATGGTCATACCCGTCGAACTGGTACCCCCACACAAGGTCGAGCAACTGCTGGCGACTGTACACCCTCCCCGGATTCGAAGCAAACAGGAGGAGGAGGTCGAACTCCTTGGCCGTGAGTTCAACTGCCTTTCCCTCCAGAAGCACCTTTCGTTTTTCCCGATCGATGGAAAGATTCCCGGCCTGGATCTTTGTAGCGCCCGTCGTCCCGGCATCCCCGTCCGTGGGGTGCATCCTCCGCATGATCGCCTTCACCCGGGCTGAGAATTCCCGCACACTGAACGGTTTGGTCAGGTAATCGTCGGCACCGAGTTCAAGGCCGAGAACCTTGTCAAGCTCCTCCGATTTTGCCGTGAGCATCATGATCGGGGTCCTGGACTTTTCCTTCCGGAGCCGCTTGCAGATTTCCAATCCGTCCATTCCCGGCAACATGAGGTCGAGAACGATCAGCTCGTACTTCCCGGCAAGAGCCTTCTTGAGGCCCGCCGGTCCCTCCGCCACACACTCGCACACGAACCCCATATCTTTCAAATGAAGTGAAAGGAGGCTGGAGATGTCTTTATCGTCTTCAATTACCAGTACGGTGTCCATCGGGCTGAAAGGTAAGGATATTCTATCACGAAATTATCACGGGAGGGGGATGAAGGTATGCAAGAAGAAAGTAAGTAGGTAGAGAGTATGTAAGTAGAGAGTATGTAAGTAGAGAGCGCGAAGCAAGTGAAAACAGGTTTTTCGGTGCTAGGATATCAATCCTGCTGGGTAAGAAGTTTCCGCAGTTCCGCCAACTCCGTAGTCGGAAGCTGGCAGGCATAGTTCTCGCACACATAGGCCGTCGGTTTTCCTTCCACCATCTTCTTGTCCCGCAGGAACGGAACGAATACTTCCAGAGCGTTCTGCTCCTCTCCCCCTGCGGCCAGGAGAAGGACTTTGTGGGGCAGGAAGTGAGCATGGATCTCCCGCAGGATCGCCCGGGTCCCGGGTTCGTCTGCCGCTCCGGCAATGACGATCTCCTTCGGCCTGGAGAGGCTGAAGTCGAGGGCAACGAGAAATTGCGGCGTCGCTTGAGGCGCTTCGACCATCCGCCGGCCGAAGAAGGTGAGCGATTTATGGGCAAGGGCATCATACTCCGGCCTGCCGGTCATGTGCGCAAGACGGAGCAGGTTTAAAAGGGCGACCGCGTTCCCGCTCGGTTCCGCTCCATCATACCACTCCTTCGTTCGGATGATAACCGTCTTGTCGTTCCCCGAAGTGTCGAAGAACCCACCGCCGTCCCGGTCGAAAAAGAGTTTTATCCCACGGTCGGTGAAGGCGATCGCTGCACGAAGGAATTCAGTCTCAAAGGATGCCTCGTAGAGATCAAGAAGACCCTGGACGAAGAACGAGTAGTCCTCCAGGTTGGCCTCGAACCGGGCTTCACCATCGCGGAAACGGCGGAGCAGCAGGCCAGTTGTCGGATCGGCCAGTTTGTCGAGGATGAAGGCCGCAGCTTGTTTCGCCGCCGTGCGATAGTGCTCGTCTCCCAGGACCTGAAAGGCACGGGAATACGCTGAGATCATCAACCCGTTCCAGGAAACAAGGATCTTGTCGTCGAGGTGCGGTCTCGGGCGTTTCTCTCTTGCCGCAAAGACCTTGTCGCGCGCGGAGAAGAGAAGTCCCTGCACCTGATCGGACGTCATCCCGAGCTGCAGGGCAACCTGCTCCACGGAATGTACGAGGTGGAGGATGTTCTTTCCACGGAAGACTCCATGCGGGTCGGCAATGACGTTCCCCGATTCCTCCACTCCATAACGAGGGAAGAAAACGTTCATTTCATCAGGGGAGAGGATTGCCTTGAGCTCCTCTGCCGTCCAGACGTAAAAAGCCCCTTCTTCTTTCTTTCCAGGATCCCGCGGATCGATTGCGCTCTCGGCATCCTCAGCCGAGTAGAAACCTCCTTGCGGATGGGTCATGACCCTCTGGGCGTACGAGAGAACATCACGGGCAGCATCCGCATACGATTCTTCACGGGTGATTTGATACGCTTCGAGAAACGAAACAACAAGCTGGGCCTGGTCGTACAACATTTTCTCAAAGTGCGGGACGTGCCACCGTTCATCCGTTGCATACCGGTGGAACCCGCCGCCGATATGGTCATACATTCCGCTCCCGGCCATGCGCTGAAGCGTCTGCAGTACCATGCCGAGGGCGTTTTCCTTCCCGGTCCGCTTGTAGTGACGCAGGAGAAAGTTATAAGCGACGCCGCGTGGAAATTTAGGCGCCCCGCCGAATCCCGCATGCTGTTCATCATAACTCTTCAGGAACGATTCGTACGCGATCTCAAATACCCTTTCGTCCGCATCGATGTTCTGCTTCTCGGGCTGAGAGAGGTTGGTCAGGAACTCCCCGATACGTTCGCTGACCTGCGCGAGCTGGGCGCGGTTCGTGGTCCAGACCTCGTTGATTCGTTCCAGGACCTCGCCAAATCCCGCCCGCCCGTACTGCGACCGTGGTGGAATGTAGGTTGCCCCGAAGAACGGTTTCAGGTCGTGGCCGAGGAACATGGACATCGGCCATCCGCCGCTCCCGCTCATTGCCTGTAACGCCGTCATGTACACCCGGTCGATATCGGGGCGCTCTTCCCGGTCTACTTTGATGCAGACGAGGTGCTTGTTCATCAGGGAGGCGAGCTCTTCGTTCTCGAACACCTCCCGCTCCATGACATGGCACCAATAACACGTCGAGTATCCAATCGAGAGGAAGATCGGTTTGTCTTCCTTATGCGCCTTCTCGATCGCCTCGAATCCCCACGGATGCCAGTCCACCGGATTGTACGCGTGCTGGAGGAGATAGGGGCTCTTCTCCCGGATGAGCCGGTTGGCAGGATGGCCTGGTTGTTGGGTCTTCTCGGACATGAAATTTGCGATCGGAATGTGTGGTGTGAAGACAGGGATCAACCACTCCCGGTTCAAAGAAAAGAAAGGATGCTAATCCCTCGGCCTCATGACGAATCGAATGCCTGCGTTGATGACACGGCCCTCCAGGGGAGCATAGACGGGGAGGGTCCTGATATTCCCGGCGGCCAGATCGCCAACGAAGATGGGTTCGTACTTCGTTTGCCGCGTATCGAAGATATTCTCAAGGTTGACGAACACCCTGAAGTTGCCGAACCCTTTCTCCGCAATCAATCCGGTGATCCAGGATGAGGGTGTTGTCGAACGAAACGGATTGCGCGGTACGCGCTGACGCCCCGTCCAATAGTTTTCCAGCCCCATCTTGAGTTGTTCCTCATGATTCTCCCAAACAACGACCACGCCAAAGGAGTGCCGGGGATTCAGTTCGATCTCGGATGTTTGAGCTTTGTCCCCCTGGGTTGCATAAACGTACGTATAGCCGAGAGAAACCTTGAAGTCCTCGTAGGTGAGTCTTGCGGAAAATTCGCTTCCGATGGACCTGATGGGGCCGGTTGCATTCCGAAGGTACAGGACGTCAGTTTGGAGTGAATCCTCATCGGCAAGAAGCGCATCATCCAGGTTGGTGAAAAACAGGGCCGAGTTCCAGTCTATGGTGAACGATCCCATAATTCTGCGCCAGTTCAAGTCGAACGAGGCACTTCGCGCCTTCTCCGCTCTCGCATCAAGCAAGGGCCGGACATTGCGAAAACCGATCTCCTCAGCCTCTTCCACAAAGATCGTCGGTGCCTTGTATCCCGTTCCCGCACCGAGACGCAACGTCAGCGCTGGAAGCGGCCGGTACATCACCGAGAGCCGGGGAACGAAAAACGTTCCGAGCGGGTCGTGGAAGTCAAGCCTTCCGCTCACCACGAATGTCAGCGACGGGAGCAACGGGAACTCGTCCTGGAAGAAAATCGAAGCAACCGAGGAACGATACGACCGGAGCACGGGGATGCCCGGAGTCCTGTCGTTAAAATTGTCAACACGGAAAGTCGAGCCGAACAGGAGGTCGTGGGCGGGCAGGTCCAGGGAGAATTGTGCATCGCCGAAGAACACATCCTGCGTCGCATGGAATGGCGTGATGCCGAAGGACGCATCGCGTTCCGAGCGGAGCCAAGCGAGCTTGACCAAAAGCGACCGATCCTCGGAAGGACTCCAGTCAATGTGTGACGACGCATCCACCCGGTTGGTGGCAATCCTTTCGGTGTACGGGCGAGATACAGCCCCGGGAATCCGCCTCTCGTCCATGGCGCCGCCTATGCGGTTCTCATGCATCAGGCCAAGGCCCGTCCGGACCGTCAGCTTGTCGGAAACCTGATGGAGAAGCCTCGGCGTTACGGTCGTGCGTTCAAACTGGGCCACGTCGGCAAACCCGTCACCGTCCACGTCGTACCGGGCCTGGCGGTTGTAGCTTGCGAGTATGCTGAGGCCCATCTCACCAAATCGTTCTGAATAGTATCCCGCGGCATCGAACCCTTTCTGGGTTGTTCCATTCAGCAAAAGGCTCGTCTCCGGAATTTCACCGGGAAGTTTGGGCAGGAAGTTGACCACGCCTGCGATGGCGTCTGCACCATAGAGCGAAGATGTTGCCCCTTTTAAGACCTCCACCTGGCGCAAATCCAATGGAACCAACTGAGTGAGACTGAGTCCGGCGGATAGTCCCCCGAGGCTTGGAATGCCATCGGTCAGGATCTGGGTGTAGCGGCCGCTCAATCCCTGAATGCGGAGGTTCGCGGTGCTGGCTGCCGCGCTGGTCGTCTGAACCCGCATCCCGGTCGACTCGTTGAGCAACATCGCAACGCTCGATGGGGTCATCAGGAGTTTCTCTTCAATTTCCTCCTCGGGGATTGCCTCTACACGCACCGGGACGTCGTCGATCGAGCGCAACGTCCTCGTCCCCGTCACCACGACAACCTCGGACTCGATGTGTTCGGGACTTAAAAGAATTTGCACCCTGACGGAGTCCTGAAGGGATACGATGACGGTTCTTTCCGTTCGGGCATAACCGACAAAGCTCACTCTCATAACGTACATGGCGGGATCGAGCTCGTTTAGGCGAAATTCACCGTTACGGTTTGTGGTCGTGCCGATTCTCGTCCCGACAAGAAGGATATTCGTCCCGACCAGGGGTTCCCGGGAAACGGAATCGAGCACAACACCGGCAATCTGTCCTTTCTGAGCAAGTGATGAAGAGACCATCACCATCAGGAGGATGAATGGTACAACAAGGAATATTCTGAGCATGAAATCTTCTCCGGGATCAATGGTCGAGAACTATGTCTGCTGAACACAGTAGATGAAGCCCGGAGAATGGGAGGCTTGAGGATGCCTGGAGTCGTGCCGACCAGGAGTTCAAACGGTGGGCCGGACGCGAGAGGTCGGGGGTGAAGGGAAAAAAATCGGTCGAGCCGGGAAACGGAGATGAAGCTCATTTGGCAAACACAACTGCAGGAGTTGCCGTGATGCGAATTCGCCGGTGTGGAGCCCCATTCGGTCTCCTTGCCCATGGCACAAAGGAGGCAGATACAGGTATCCTCGTCCCCATCCTGACAGGTGTCGTCGGAACACCACACAAGAGAGAGGCTCATGCAGAACAGGAGGAGGAGACCTGTAAGAGAGAGAGTATGGCTCTTGAAGATGTTCATTCGTGACGGAGAGAGATTCAGGATCGCCTTTATCGTTTGGAACACCAACCAATATAAAGAAGAGATGATTCGTATGGAAGGGGGAAAAGAATAAACCGCAGAGGACACAAAGGAGAAAAGGGGGAGGTCCGAGAATACAAAAAGCATCTTCTTAGCGTTCTTTGCCACCTTTGCGTTCTTCGCGGTTTAACTCTTTGAAGAGGAATTTATCGGCTGGCCGCCTGCACGCGCTCCAGGAATTCCTTCGGAGGGAGATACCCGACCACACGGGAAGAAAGAACCTCCTCACCGTTCCGGTCAAGGAAGACGATGGTCGGGACGCCGGCGATGGTGAACCGCTTCCGGAGGGCCTCGGATTCGGGGGAATCGAAGTGCGTCAGATCAACTTTCAGGCGGGTGAACTCTTTCGTCCCATCGATTACTTCGGCATCAACGAAGGTCTTGCGGTCGAGCTCCAGGCATGGGATGCACCAATCTGCGTAGAAATCCATCATCACCGGCTTGCCGGATTGACGGGCTTCAGCCAATCGTGCCTCGGAATAAGCTTCCCACTCAATGCCCGGCTCGCGCAGCGCGTTCGCCGTCATAATACCAAACCCGATGCTGAATACGCCGAATACCCACTTGAGTCGGAGAAATCCTTTTTTCTCTCTGCCTGAGTTTTCAACAAACCCGAGGTAGATCCCACCGGCGATCAGTGCGAGGGGAACGATGTACGCAGAGTATTTCGGGAGGAACGCAAGCGAAATGTAGAAGAGTCCGGCCGCCGTCAGGATCACGCCGAAGAGCCGCTCCACCCAGATGAGCCATGCCCCGGAGCGCGGGATCTTCTTGATCATCCCCGAGAAGGTGCCGAGGATGAGGTAGGGAAATCCGAGTCCGATGGAAAGAGTAAAGAAGACCCAGAAGCCAAAGACCGGGTCGGCTTTCGAACTGACAAGCGTGAGCAGGGCAATCACCGGTGGACCGATGCACGGCGCGGCGAACACACCGACAACAAGTCCGGAGATGAAGAGGCTGATCAAGCCGGTCCCCGTTGCGCCGCCAAGCCGGCTCGTGAGCCAGTACGGCATCTGGATCTGGTACAGACCGAAACTGCTCAGTGCAAGGCCGATGAGCAACAGGCCTATGCCGCCAAGGACCCATGGGCTCTGCAGCCAACTGCCGAACAGTCCTCCGCTGAGAGCCGCGCTCACGCCGAGGACGGTGTACATCGCGGCAATCCCGAGAACATACGTGACCGCTTTGAGAAACACCTTGAGCGTGTTGGTTTCCGTTTGTGCCCCGAAGAGCGAAACGGTCACCGACATCATCGGGTACACGCACGGCGTCAGGTTGAGGGCAAGTCCGACGAGGAAGATCGCGAGGAAGGCGCCCAAACTTCCCCCTTCGTCAAAGAGTCTGCTGATATCACCCGTCGTTTCCGCCGGCGCTACCTCGGCCCGCTTTGTGTAGCGGGAAAAAAGGTCGTCGTTGATGGGAAGGGAGGACTCGCCTGCGCCAACGATCTCGATCGGAATGGCGACATTGATGGTGGATGGAGAGAGGCAGATCTGGTCGTTACAAGCCTGGACACGAAGTCTTGCGCGGAGGGTATCGGGACCGGCAGGGAGCTTGTCGGAGATCCTGATGGTCAGAAAAAGCGGGACCGTTCCTTCATACACATTCAACGCTTCGTCGGAAAACGCAAACTTTACATCCTCCCCAGGGGGATACGTCAGGTCGGCCAGGATCACCCCTTCCTTCGGCTGCAATTCCAATCCGGTCCCGATGAGGTAATCGTGGGTAGGCGTATTGGAATTGATATGCCAGCCTTCCTCGATGCCGAGAAGAACTGCCACCTTCAGGATCGAGCCTGCGGGTACACGCTCCCTGGAGAGTTTGCTCTCGACGCTGATCTTGCTTGCGCTGGAGCTCTCGCCGCCGCCGAACCCCTGCAGGGCAAAAAGAAGGGAGGAAGTTGCAGACAACAGGAAAGCCATGGCGATACCATGTCGCCAGGCTTGTTTAGAAAGAGCAACCATGGTACTCGATATGTCGGTGTGTGCGAATTGGCGGGATAATTATGAGAGCAACGCAGGTGCTATGCATTTTATTCTCCCCACGAATCTACACGAATCTTCATAAAGAAACCTTGAATGTCAAAATATTTTCTCATCTTCAAAATTCCAGTGATTCGTGGGTACTTTTCTGCTTGCACTGAGCTGTCACAAGAGGATATTCTACAACAGACCTTTCAGCTTTGCCTCGAGCTGGGTTTTGGTCATCAGTCCGACGTGCCGATCGACAACGTTCCCCTGCTTGTCCACGATGAATGTGGTAGGGATAGCCTGAATGTCCCCATAGGCCATCGCAAGTTTTGCGTCCCCGATGACAATCGGGTAATTGATTTTGGTTTTCTTCAGGTACGGGTGGACATCCTCCCAACCCCCCTCATCCAGGGAAACCCCGACGATCTCCAGTCCCTTCTCTTTATATTTGCCGTACAGCTCGATGAAATCCGGGATCTCTCTCCGGCACGGTCCGCACCAAGTGGCCCAGAAGTTGACGACGACGACTTTCCCTCGTTGCTTGCTCAGGTCGAACGTGGCACCGTTGGCATCCTTCAAAGCAAAGTTGGGGGCTTTCCCTTTCGATTGTGCAGAGACTATGGTCGCGGGTGCAGCGAAGAGTCCTAACAGGAGAACTGCAGTGAGCAAAAGCTTCATGGGATTCCTCAAGAAATTAAGAAACGATCGTTGGAAGAACACATTGTCGAACTGTAGAACCAAACAGACGGGGAAATGGTTTCAACCCCCCGCACAAAATTTTCACGCCAATCTAATAAAACTTCACCACCAAAGTCCACCGTCCGCATACTCCCAAAGAAGGAAGGCGACGATCCGGTAGTCGAAGGGTTTCTCCCCGGCCACGGGAAACTGAGTCCCGACCGACAGGGCGATATGACCCCGCTTCACCAATCCTATATACAGTTGAGGAGTAAAGTAGAGTGTCGTGTTCCCTTCTTGCAGTGAGCTAACTCCATTGAACTCAACCATCGGGATCAACCCCTTTTTCTCCTGCGTCAGCGGATAGGTGAAAGCGGCCGAGTAGAGCAACTCGCTCCCGGTTCCCTTCAGGGGGTGTTCGTATTTGATGCTTGATTGAAGGAAAACGGGTCCCCATCCCTTTCCTGCGGCAAGGAAGGGGGTGAATTTCCACCTCCCGCTCCCCAACCCATGGGAGGCACTGCCGGTGGGCATTCCTACTTCCAGTCCTGCACTAAGAAGGAGGAGTGAGGGGAGGTCGTCAAAGAGAAGAAGCTTTCCGGCAATCTCGATATCCCCCAGGGCATTCACGGAGGTGGTGTGGTTGGAGGAAAAAGGAAGGGAGACCTCCCATTGGCCTCGTGGTCCGATCCTCTCTTCATAGACAAACTTGGTGGTGGAACTCCTGGTCTCCGCGTGCGAGTAGGTCGGGATCAGGAGGGCTTCGTTTTCCGGGAAGGCTTTGACGGTGATCTGTGCCCGGCGGAAGTTCAATTCTCCTTGGGGCCATGAACGGTCGGGACAGAACGTCTTGACATATTCGATCAGCAAATCGATTTGCTTCTCCGTCAATGCCTCTCCCCACGCAGGCATGCTCATGGAGAGCCCACGCGCTTCGCCGCCATGGGCGATGACCGCCTTCCAGTCCCTGCGAGGCTCCCGCGAATTGAAGCTGCAGTCGGAGAGATCGGGGGGAGGGACCTCCAGCTCCAGATCCTCGACGATCCCTTTTCCGTCCAACCCGTGACAGCGGCCACACCAGGCATTGTACATCGACCTGCCATTGTTGAAGTTTACTTCGACCCCCTGTGCGACTGCTGTGAGGTGCAACAATGCGAAAAAGAGTAAAAAGAATGAAATTCTCATCGGTTTTCACCTTTGATAGTTCCTTACGGCAGGCAAGGCGAGAGTATAAGGAACATTCCCTGGAGGGGCAACAGGACGGGACGTTCTCATGGTTTCTGAGAAGGGATCCGTTCCTTCGAAGATCATGATCGGCAGTGTCAGGAATGAAAACCGTCGTCGTTCCAGATCCCTTGTTTCTTTCAAGTGAAAAAACATTGTCATGAATGAAGCCGAATCCCGTTACGATCTATGACGATTCTGAGCGACACCTACCACCATTGAGTTGCCTTGCTTTTCCTTCTAAAACTGTCTACTTTCATCGGAGTAAAATATGGCAAAACAGCAATTCGTGATCGGTCTTGATGGAGGCGGCACAAAAACTGCGGCAGTGCTGGCCGACATGAACGGGAATGTGCTGGTGGAAGAGGCAGGGGGACCTTCGAACTTTCAGATCATCGGTGTTGAAAAAGCGGCGGAGACGATCCTGGCGCTGATCGAACGTTGTTGCAGACAGGCCGGGTGTGCGTTGGACGATGTTGTCGGTGTTACCGCAGGGTTGACCGGGGCGGGACGATCTGGTGACCAGCAGCGCATGCGGGAGGGCCTGATCACCGCAGCAAAGCAGCTTACTGTTTCCCTACGCAAGGTTATAATAGAAAGCGACGCGCGGATCGCACTCGAGGGAGCGTTCAAGGGAAAGGTGGGGATCATCCTGATCGCGGGAACAGGTTCCATCGCCTTCGGAAAAGATCGGGAGGGGAACGTTCACCGTGCGGGAGGATGGGGAAGAACGCTGGGGGACGAAGGGAGCGGCTACTCCATCGGTCGTGACGGGCTTAACGCCATGACAAAACACCTCGATGAACGCGGGAAGGACACGCTGCTGACGGATCTTATTGCCAGGACGTTCGACCTTTCATCCCAGGAAAAGATCATCACGGCGGTGTACCGCGAGAACTTCGATGTGGCTTCCATTGCACCACTGGTGATCGAAGCGGCGGAGAAGAAGGATCCGGAAGCAGCCCGTATCCTGAACAAGGCAACGTTTGAACTCTCGGAGCACGTAAGGGCCCTCTTGCTGAAGATCGAACGGGTCTCCCGCGCACGCCATAAAATCCCGCTAGCGTTCATCGGCAGCGTCATTACGTCGGAATCGGTTTTGACGAAGATCCTCCGGCACAAAATTACGTTTTCACTTCCACAGATCTCCATCGTACAGCCTGCCGCAAGCCCTGCCTACGGAGCGGTGCTTCTGGCAATCCAATCTGTCGCAAGGACTCCATGAGCCAATTGACTGTCGTTCTCCCTTTCTCTGCGCAACCGCATTTTGAATCCACCCTCAGGCAGTTCATCGATTCCCCCCTCGTTCAGAAGATCGTTGTCGTCCATAACGGCAAGTACCAGGGAGCGCATGCCAAGTGTGAAGGCCTCCTCTCCGGAACATTGACGGCCGGAAAGGCGATCAACGAAATCATCGCCGGGACGAAGACGGAAGCTCTCATGGTTGTGACGCAGTCGCAGGAGCTGCACCTGGGACAGGCTGCGCTTGAGCGGTTCCTTGCTGTGGCGCAGAGCACCGGGGCCGGGTTGGTCTATTCCGATTATTACGAGGTCAAGAACGACGTCCGGTCGGAACATCCCGTGATCGAGTACCAGTTCGGCAGTATCCGGGATGGGTTTGATTTCGGCGCGATGATGCTGTTTTCCGTGAAGAAGGTGCAGGAAGCCCTCAAGAAGTATGGTGCCATACCCCCCGTGGAATTTGCCGGGCTCTACGATCTCAGGCTCAAAGTCTCCGTCGATTTCCCGGTGTTTCACATCCAGGAGTATCTCTTTACCAAAGTGGAGGCGGACCTTCGCAAGACGGGTGAAAAGCTGTTCGATTACGTCGACCCGCGCAACCGCGCCGTGCAGGAAGAGATGGAGAAGGTTGCCACACAACACCTGAAAGATGTCGGGGTCTATCTTTCTCCCCATTTCAAGCCGGTTCCCGGGAACGACGGTACTTTTCCCGTCGAGGCAAGCGTCATCATCCCTGTCCGGAATCGGGAACGGACCGTCGCCGACGCGGTCAACAGCGTCCTCCAGCAGAAACTCGATGTGGCCTATAACGTCATCGTCGTGGACAATCACTCGACCGACGGGACGACGAAGATCCTGGCCGACCTCGCTGCGAAGAATCCCGCCGTCAAACATCTTATCCCGGGTCGACAGGACCTGGCCATCGGTGGCTGTTGGAATGAAGCCGTCCTCTCAGACCAATGCGGCCGGTTTGCCGTGCAACTCGATTCGGATGACCTCTATAGCGGCCCCGACACGCTGCAACGGGTGGTGGATGTCTTCCGGAGTGGGGACTATGCCATGGTGATAGGGTCATACAAACTGGTCGACACGAACCTCAAGGAAATTCCCCCCGGACTGATCGACCACAGGGAATGGACGCCGGAGAACGGGAGAAACAATGCCCTGCGCATCAACGGGCTCGGTGCGCCAAGGGCATTCCGCACCTCCATGCTCAGACAGGTGCTTCTCCCCAATGTGAGCTACGGTGAGGATTACGCCGTTGCCTTGCGGCTTTCCCGTGAATATCAGATCGGTCGCATCTATGAGCCGGTCTATCTCTGCCGGCGTTGGGAGGGAAATACGGACGCCGCGCTTTCCATTGAAAAAGCGAACAGGAATGATATCTATAAGGATAAGGTCCGGACGATCGAAATGCTCGCGCGACAATTGATGAACCAAGGAAAGTGAACCGTGAACAGTGAACCGTGAACAGTGAACCGTAAACAGTGAAAAGTGAAACGTAAAAAGTAAAACGTGATTCATCGGACTTTAAACTTCAAACTTCAAACTTTAAACTTTAAACTTTAAACTTGATCCCCCATGACACAGACAATCCGCAAATGGACCACTCATGACCTGCCGGTCATCCAGAACGTTCTCTGGAAAACCTGGATGGAGGCTTACTCCTCCTTTCTTCCGGAATCCGACCTCAAGAGCTATTTTTCCGAACATTATGACCTCGAGGCTCTGACCGAATTATTCAACAACCCTCTTGTCTCCGGGTACGTTGCCGAGGTCGACGGATCCGTTGTGGGCTTTATGAGGACGACGAAGGATTGGGAGGAGAACAAGTTTTACGTCTCGTCGGTATATATCCTTCCCTCCTTCCAGAAAAGAGGGCTCGGACTTGCCCTGATGAAGAAGGCGGCGGAGGAAGCTGCCTCATCCCATCTCGATCGGGTCTGGGTCGGTGTGATGGTTCAGAACCGCGACGCCCGTCAATGGTACGAGCGCATGGGGTATGTCGTGATGCGAACGGAACCCTTCACGATGGGCGCCTCCACCGTGGAGCATGATATCGGCTACATTCCCATTGAATCCATTTTGCAGCAGACCTCCCGGCCCGTTGTCCCGGGATGATCGTTGCCGCACCTTCATTGATTGACGCTTGGATCCCTGTTGACTTCCCAATCGATTTTCTCAGAGTTCGACGGGAGTAGCCCGTCCGTTTCGCTTCCGGAACTCTCCGCTCGTCTCCTGCAGGAGCAGGCCTCGTCCTGGCCGCAACTTGCGAAGGGGATCGCCTCGCTTGACACGGTCAAGATCCGGGAGGTTCCGTGCGACGGTTTTTCCGTCATCCTTCAATTTAATCCTGGACGGATCGTCAGCACCGGTGCAAAGGTCGATGCGAAATCGATCCGCGGGCGTCCATGCTTTCTCTGTGCAGGGAACCTCCCTCCGGAACAGAAGGGGATTTTGGCGTTCAGGGAGTTTCTCGTCCTGTGTAATCCCGCCCCCATCTTTCGCGGGCATTACACCATCACTCACGTCGATCATATCCCGCAGGCCATAGAGCCCTTTGCGCACTCGTTTCTGCAGCTTGCCCACGATCTGGGTCCGGACTTCACGGTTTTCTACAACGGTCCAAGGTGCGGTGCTTCGGCCCCGGACCATATGCATTTTCAGGCTAGCCCGTCAGGTGCGATTCCGGTTGAACGGGATGCAGTCGATGAACGGCGACGAAAAGTTCTCAAGAAGGTGAAGGATGTGACGATCCTGACGCTGGAGAACTATGGACGAAACCTTATTCTCCTTGAGTCCCCCCATCGTCATGGTCTTGAGGAGGTTTTCCTCAACCTGCTTCAGTCCTTGCGCGCCCGCTCCGGAGTGAAGGAAGAGCCGATGATCAATATTCTCTGTTCCTTTCGGAATGAAGCTTGGAGGATGATCCTCTTTCCCCGCACGAAACATCGGCCGGATGTTTTCTTTAAAGAAGGGGAGCAGCGGGTGATGGTCAGTCCCGCCGCGGTCGATATTGGGGGATTGATCATTACGCCGCGGGAAAAAGACTTCCTCGGATTGACCGCCGGGATGATCGAGGGGATTTTTCGTGAAGTGAGTGTTGACGCTGGAACCATCCGGGAGATCGTCGGAAGCTCATAGAACGGCGGGTCCGTTGCGACGGCGCCATGAGGTTGCCAGGGGCAAGTCATGATTAGCAAAGAACCCATCATAAAAGTCGGTATCTTCGAGCATGAACGGCGCGTGGTCGGTCTCTTCCACGGGACATTTGACCTGCAGAATTCGTTCCCCCTCGAAGGTGAATTTCAGGTCGGGAATGAAGCTGGAGTCCTCGTGCTCTTCAATTCCCGCAACAAAGAAGTGATGCGCGGGAAGAAGCTGGTCTGTCGCTCCCGCGGAGGTGCGACTTTTACACTCCGGAATGTCACGATTGGCATTAGTTTCCACTGGGAGCGGAAGGAGGACCAGACATTTGAAGGGGACCTCCGGCTTCTCTCTCGGGATGATGGGACGATCACCGCCGTCAATGAAATTGGAGTCGAGCCTTATCTCAAAAGCGTCATCTCGTCGGAGATGAGTGCGGAGGCGCCCGTGGAGTTACTCCGTGCCCATGCCATCACATCGAGGAGTTGGCTTGTAGCGATGCTCGAACGGCAACAGCGGGGGAAGAATATCGGCGTCCCGTCGCAACGATCGTTTCAGACGGAGAGCGAGCTGATCCGGTGGTACGATCGCGAGGACCACACCCTGTTCGACGTCTGCGCAGACGATCATTGCCAGCGGTACCAGGGGATCAGCAAGATTATCTCCGCCGCAGCCGATGACGCCGTTGAGGCAACCCGGGGGTCCTTTCTCGTCTCTCAACATGAAATTTGCGACGCCCGTTTCTATAAGGCATGCGGCGGTTTGACGGAACAGTTTGAGAATGCATGGGAGGACACACCGGTCCCGTACCTTGGATCAATCTCCGACGCGCCGATCTATTATCCTCCCATCAAGTCAGAAGAAGAAGCGCGCCGGTGGATTCTCTCTTCCCCCGGGGCCTATTGCAATACGACCGACGGGAAGATCTTGCGCCAGATTCTTCCCTCGTTCGATCAGGAGACAACCGACTTTTTCCGGTGGAAGGTGGAGTATGGGAGGGAGGAACTGGAGCAATTGATCAAAGCGAAATCGGGGATTGATTTCGGCACGGTGATGGACCTCGTCCCCGTTCAGAGAGGCCCCTCGGGCCGGCTCGTGAAGCTCAGGATCATCGGTTCCGCGAAGGCCTGGACGGTCGGCAAGGAGCTGGAGATCCGTCGATGGCTTTCGAAGAGTCATCTCTATAGTTCTGCATTTGTGGTCGACGTGGAGCGTGATGCAGGAGGTGTTCCGATCCGGTTCATCCTTCACGGAGCCGGTTGGGGACATGGGGTCGGTCTCTGCCAGATCGGCGCCGCGGTGATGGCCGCGCAGGGAAAAAAAGCGAACGAGATTGTGCAGCATTATTTTCCGGGAGCACAGCCTCAAAAGCTTTATTGATGTTCGGGGAGAGAATTGTGAACGGTAAACAGTGAACCGTAAACCTTAAACTTTAAACTTTAAACTCTCAACGGACCGACGAGATTCATCATGGAAAAAACAACCTACCGCAACCCGTGGGCCTGGGTCCCATCGCTCTACTTCGCCCAGGGGATACCCTACGTCGTGGTAATGACGGTCTCGGTCGTGATGTACAAGCGCCTCGGGATCTCGAACGAGGACATCGCGTTCTACACGAGTTGGCTTTATCTCCCGTGGGTGATCAAGCCTCTCTGGAGCCCGGTGGTCGATCTCCTCAAGACGAAGCGGTTCTGGACGGTGGCTATGCAACTGTTTGTCGGGGCAGGACTTGCGTGCGTTGCGTTCGTCCTTCCACTCCCGTCGTTCTTTCAGTACACGCTCGCAGTGTTCTGGTTGATGGCGTTTGCCTCGGCAACGCATGACATTGCTGCGGATGGTTTCTATATCCTTTCCCTGACGGAAAAGGATCAGGCCCTCTTCGTCGGCATTCGGAGTACTTTTTTCCGGATCGCCATGATCTCGGGTCAAGGGTTGCTCGTGATGCTGGCGGGGTTCCTTGAGACGAACGGCGTTTTTGGCTCCAAGCCAAGCATTCCTCTCGCCTGGTCGATTACCTTCTTTATCCTCGCGGGGCTGTTTATTGCATTCTTTCTCTATCATAAGTTTGTCCTCCCCTACCCGGTTGTCGATAAACCGGTGGGAGGCGGCTCTTCGAGCTTCCTGAAGGAGTTTCCCTCGACGTTCGTTTCATTTTTTAAGAAGGAAAAGATCGGGTACGCTCTCGCGTTTCTCCTGCTGTACCGGTTTGCAGAGGCGCAGTTGGTGAAGCTGGCCCAACCGTTCATGCTTGACCCGCGCGAGGCGGGGGGGCTCGGGTTATCCACCACCGACATCGGGTTCGTGTACGGAACGGTTGGAGTGATCGCCCTGACCCTGGGGGGTATCCTCGGCGGCTTGGCTGCATCCCGGAAAGGGCTGAGGTTCTGGCTCTGGTGGATGGTCCTGGCGATCAACATCCCGGACCTCGTGTACGTGTATCTCTCGCTTGTCCAGCCGGAGAGCTTTCTTCTCGTCAATATCGCCGTGGCTTTTGAGCAACTCGGCTATGGGTTCGGATTTGTGGCGTATATGCTGTTCATGATCTACCTCTCCCAGGGTCAGCACTCCACAGCGCATTATGCGATTTGCACGGGCTTCATGGCGTTGGGCATGATGCTCCCCGGAATGTTCAGCGGATGGCTGCAGGAAACGATCGGGTACCAGAACTTCTTCATCTGGGTTTGCGTTGCCACTATCCCCGGCTTTATTGTGGCGAAACTCGTGCACGTCGATCCGGAGTTTGGGAAGAAGACGGAGAAAGCAGTTTAAAAAAAACGTTAGCCACAAAAGAGCACAAGGAACACAAAGTAGACTTTATTGGTACTTTCAAAGACAACTTCTACAGTCGCTTGAAAATATTCCCACGAATCTCCGCGAATCTTCACGGAAGACGATCGGAAAAACGCCAGATTAAGTTATTAGTGCAGATTCGCGGGTAATCTTATTCTGGCAACATTATCAAGGAATTTCTGAAACAAGACGCTAACGAAATCCACCATCACCACACATCGGACTGAATTCACGTGAAAAGAACACCAATACTCCCGATACTTTTGCTTCTTGCTCTGATCCTTTTTCCCGGTACATCCTGGAACAGAGAGGATGCGAAAGAAGATTGGGCGGAGGCGACGCTCCGACGTCTCACGCTCGAAGAAAAAGTCGCACAACTCATCTTTGTCTGGTCGTCCGGTAGATATCTGGCCGAGGATTCCCCGGAATGGCAGGAACTGGCCCGCTTGACGACGAAACGCAAGCTGGGAGGGTTCATCTTTTCCATCGGGGATGTGTACGAGTATGCCGTCCAGATCAACAAGCTCCAGGAGCTCGCGGAGATCCCGCTCCTGATGGCGGGCGATTTTGAGTTCGGGGTCGGGATGCGGGTAAGGAACTCTACCTCCTTCCCGCGCGCGATGGCGGTGGGGGCAACACGCAATCCGGCCTACGCCTACGAGATGGGGAAAGCCACAGCCCGCGAAGGCCGCGCTCTGGGAGTGCACCAGAATTACGCTCCGACGATCGACGTCAATAATAACCCGAAGAACCCGGTTATCAACACGCGTTCCTTCGGCGATGATGTGAAGCTGGTGACGGCCATGGGGGCCGCATTTGTGAAGGGGACGCAGGATGGTGGCATGATCGCCACCGTCAAGCACTTCCCCGGCCACGGCGATACCGATGTTGATACCCATCTTGGACTCACGACCCTGAGTTTTGATCGGAAGAGGCTTGATGCAGTGGAGTTGGCCCCGTACCGGGCTGCCTTTGAGGCCGGAGCCATGTCCGTGATGGTGGGGCATATCGCCGTTCCCAAAATCGATACGGGGTCCGGCGTGCCTGCAACAGTTTCCCCAAGGATCACGACCACACTGCTGCAGGATGCCATGAAGTTTTCCGGACTCATCGTGACCGATGCCATGCAAATGAGGGGTGTCTCGACGCGCTATGAGCCCGGAGAGTCGGCCGTCCTCTCGCTCAAGGCGGGCACGGACCTCGTGCTGATGCCCGTCGATGCTGACGTCGCCATCGATGCCATCGTTGCCGCAGTGAAGCGCGGCGAACTGACTGAAGAACGCATCGACCGTTCGGTCCGGAAGATCCTCGAGATCAAACAGAAATTCAATCTTCATCTGAACCGCTTCGTCGATGTGGAGAGAGTGGGGGATATTGTCAATTCCACGGAGCACCAGTTGCTTGCCTTGAATATTGCGCGGGATGCGGTAACGGTGTTGGGGAATAAGAACGGCGTCCTCCCGTTCTCGAAGGTCGATAACCGGAAAGTGCTTGATGTCGTTATTTCTGATACCGAGAACCCGTCCGATGGCCGCGGGTTTCACGGCATGCTGAGGGAACGGAACCCGAACGTCGATTTCATCAGGATCGACCCGCGGAGCAATGCGGTGGAATACGAAGCCGTCCTTGCGAAGGCTTCGACGGCGGAGATGCTTCTGGTTCAATTGCACCTCTACACACGCTCGGGCGAAATGACCGGCTTCGTCCAGAAGGAGCAGCGTGAATTGGTGAACAAGCTGCTGCAGCTTCAGAAGCCGAATGTTCTCATTTCCTTCGGCAACCCGTACGTGGTGATGGAGTTTCCGACCACCGATGCCTATGTGTGCGCGTATTCCAATGCCGAGGCCATGCAGCAGGCGGTCGCGGAGGTGCTGTATGCCGAGAGTCCCGCACGCGGAAAGCTCCCGATCACCATCCCGGGGGTTTTTAAGTTCGGGGAAGGAGTCGAATATTCAAAGCTCGCGCTCCGGAACGGCATGCCCGAAGAGGCAGGGTTCAACCGGAATGATCTTCTCGCCGTCGATGCGATCGTGAACGCCGCGGTGAAGGACTCGGCGTTCCCCGGTGCGGTGTTGATGGTCGCGAAGGATGGGATCGTCGTCCATCAGAAGGCCTACGGTGCCTACGACTATGAAGTATATTCGAAACGGATCGATGAGCAGACGATCTACGATCTTGCTTCCGTCACCAAAGTGCTCGCAACGACGAGCGCTGTGATGAGACTGGTCGATGAGCGGAGGCTCTCGCTGGAGGATCCCGTCGTCAAACACCTCCCGCAGTTCGGCCGGAACGGCAAGGAGAAGGTCACGGTCTACAACCTGATGGTCCACAACAGCGGGCTTCCTGCGTGGAGACGGTTTTATGATTTTTGCACGACACCGGCATGCGTGCTCGATTCCGTTTTTGCCACACCTCTCGCGTTCGGAACAGGGGATACAACGGTGTACAGCGACCTTGGGCTGATCACGATGGGCAAGGTGATCGAGAAACTTTCCGGAGCTCCCCTCGACCGGTTCGTCGATTCGGTCTTCTTCAAACCGCTCGGAATGAACAGCACGATGTTTAATCCCCCCCAAAAACTCTGGAGCCGCATTGCTCCGACCGAAGTTGACACGTTCTGGCAGAGGACGGGTGTGGCTGTGCGGGGCCGCGTCCATGACGAAAATTGCGCCACGCTCGGGGGCGTCTCGGGGCACGCAGGTCTGTTTTCCACCGCTTCCGATATCTCGATTTTGATGCAGATGTTGTTGAACGGCGGGAGTTATGGAGGGAAGCAGTATCTCAACGATGCAACCATCAAGAAGTTTATTACGCGTCAGTCCGCTCAAAGCACGCGGGGAATTGGCTGGGATACGAAGAATCCCGGGCGATCCTGGGCCGGATCGATTCTCTCCGACAATACCTTTCTCCATACCGGCTTCACTGGAACTTCCGTTGCTGCGGATCCTGAAAGAAACCTGATCGTCATCTTCCTGACAAATCGGGTGCACCCTTCAAGAAGCTCCTCGAAGATTTTCCAGGTACGACCGATGGTGCACGATGCGGTGGCGAGAGCGTTGGACAGGAAATAGCATGGCCTATTGGTATGATCGATGGTGGTCTGCCCCAAAATTCGTTTCGGTCAGATCGAAAATCTTTGTATATTCTTCACCGCTCTCTTACTTTCTCTTTTTGTGAATAAGGAACTTTGCCATGCCGCCCAAACCGTTTAAAAATGAACCACTGACTGATTTTTCAAAGCCGGCAAACCGCAAGGCTATGGAACAGGCTCTCGCCACCGTGAAGTCGATGCTGGGGAAAGAATATCCCCTGGTGATCGGCGGGGAAGAGATTACGACGTCTCAAAAACTTACTTCCACCAACCCCTCGAAGCCAAGCGAGGTTGTCGGCGTATTCCAGAAGGCTGATGCGGTGCTGGCCAACAGGGCCATCGAGACCGCTTCAGCGGCTTTTGAACGATGGAAGCTGGTCGATCCTAGGAAACGAGCCGACTATCTCTTCAGGGCGGCAAAGGCGATGCGCAAGCGTAAACACGAGTTCAGCGCCGCCCTGGTGTATGAAGTGGGAAAGACGTGGCCCGAAGCGGATGCGGATACGTCCGAAGCGATCGACTTTATGGAATTTTACGGGCGTGAGATGCTCCGCTATGCCGAGAAACAGCCCGTTACCAAAATCCCGACGGAGAAGAATGAGCTGGTGTACATCCCGCTCGGCGTGGGCGTCGTTGTGCCCCCGTGGAATTTCCCCCTCGCGATTCTTGCCGGCATGTCCTCAGCCGCGATTGTCGCCGGCAATACCGTTGTTCTCAAACCGTCGAGTGATTCCCCGCTGAACGGATGGATGTACTTCAACCTGATGAGGGAAGTCGGACTGCCGGCCGGAGTTCTCAACTTCGTTTCAGGTTCCGGCGGGGTTGTCGGAGACACGCTCGTCGCGCACCCGAGGACGCGGTTCGTCTCGTTCACCGGGTCGAAGGAGGTCGGCGTTCATATCAACGAGCTCGCCGCAAAAGTGCAGCCGGGACAAAAATGGCTGAAGCGTGTTGTGGCCGAGATGGGGGGGAAGGATTCCATTGTCGTCGACGAAAAGAGCGATCTGGACGCTGCGGCCCAGGCGACAGTTGCCTCCGCGTTCGGGTTCCAGGGACAGAAATGCTCTGCCGCCTCGCGCGCGATCGTGGTGGAAAAGGTCTATGACAAGTTTCTCCAGATCGTCAAGGAGAAAACAGAGAAGCTCGCCGTCGGCTCGTCCGACGTTGCGACGAATTTCATGGGTCCGGTCATCAACGAAGGGGCGATGCGGAAAATTCTTTCGTATATTGAAACCGGCGTGAAGGAAGGGGGAAGGGTTGTCACAGGAGGGGCACGTGCTACAGGCGAGGGATATTTCATCCACCCCACCGTCATTGCCGATGTTGCGCCGAACGCCACCATCGCGCAGGAGGAAATTTTCGGCCCCGTTCTTGCTGTGATCAAGGTGAAGGACTTCGATCAGGGTCTTGGCGTGGCCAACAATACGGAGTTCGGATTGACCGGCGGGATCTGGACGAAGGATCGCAAGAAGATTGAAAAAGCGAAGAAGGCCTTCCACGTCGGGAACTTCTATATTAACAGGAAAATCACCGGTGCGTTTGTCGGCGTTCACCCCTTCGGCGGCTTCAATATGTCGGGGACGGATTCGAAGGCCGGCGGCCGCGACTACCTGTTGCTGTTCCTGCAGGCGAAATTGATGTCGGAAAAGGTGAAGTGATGCACCCGGGAAAAGAATTCCACGAAGGACACCAAGAACACGAAGGAACGCGAGGAAGATCCAATTCTTCGTTCAAATCTGCAAACCCTTCGTGCCGCTTCGTGAACTTCGTGGATCGAAGCTTTTTATTTCATCCAGTATGAATCAGGAGAGAGCATGAAGATCCACGAGTACCAGGGAAAAGAAATTCTTAAAAAATTCGGCGTGACGGTGCCGATTGGGATGGTGGCATTTACGGTCGAGGAAGCTGTCCGGGGTGCGGAGCGGATCGGAGGGAATGTGTGGGTTGTGAAGGCGCAGATCCACGCAGGGGGGCGAGGCAAAGGGGGAGGAGTGAAACTTGCCCGGAGCCTCGACGAAGTGCGCGACCGGGCGTCGGAAATTCTCGGCATGCGGCTGGTGACGCACCAGACCGGTTCCGAGGGGCGCATTGTCAAGCGTCTGCTGATCGAGCAGGGAATGAATATTGCCAAAGAGCTCTACGTCGGTATCACGCTCGACCGCGGTTGCTCGCAGAACGTGGTGATGGCTTCCACGGAAGGGGGTGTGGAGATTGAAAAGGTGGCGGAAGAATCGCCCGAGAAGATTCACAAGGAGTACGTCCATCCAGGGGTTGGTTTGCAGCAATTTCAGGCGCGCAAACTCTGCTTCGCTCTCGGGTTGACCGGCGACGCATTCAAGAACGGCGTCAAGTTCATGCTGTCGCTCTACCGGGCCTACGAGGCCACGGATGCATCGCTGGCCGAGATCAACCCGCTCGTGATCACCCAACAGGGAGAGGTGATCGCCCTCGACGCCAAGATGAACTTCGACGACAATGCCCTCTACCGGCATGCCGACATTCTCGCTATGCGTGATCTGGACGAGGAGGACCCGCTCGAGGTCGAGGCCTCGAAGTCGAATCTAAACTACATCAAACTGGACGGGAATGTCGGGTGTATGGTGAACGGTGCCGGTCTTGCCATGGGAACGATGGATATCATCAAGCTCGCCGGGGGCATGCCGGCGAACTTTCTCGATGTCGGGGGGGGCGCCAGTGCGGAGACGGTGGAATCCGGATTCCGCATCATCCTGAAGGACCCGAACGTGAAGGCGGTGCTGATCAATATCTTCGGCGGTATCGTGCGATGCGATCGTGTTGCGAACGGTGTTGTACAGGCGGCGAAGAATGTGAACATCCACGTCCCGATCGTCATCCGGCTCGCTGGGACGAACGCGGATCTCGCAGCGGATATTTTGAAGAACTCCGGCCTCAGCTTTCTGGTCGCCGGGAGCCTGAAGGACGCGGCCGAGAAGGTCACAAAGGCGATTGCGGCGTAGGTCATGGGAAACAATAAAAAAAAGAGCAGGCTTGATCGGTCGATCGTCAAGGTAGGCAAGATTGGCAGGGAGAAGCCGGATTCAGCGTTCTGGCAATCGCGCTCACATCAGGAGCGAATCGACGCACTTGAGGAGATTCGCAAAGAGTTCAACTCATGGAAGTATGGGACTGCACAGAGACTTCAAAGAGTTTATCGTATCCTTAAATACCCACAAGGTTAAATATCTCGTGGTTGGAGGATATGCCGTGGCATTCCATGGCTATCCGGGCACCTTCATCCAGATCGGGGTTCCCCCCGTCCGCATTGACATTCTTAATTCGCTGCCGGGGGTGATCTTTGAAGAATGCCACCGAAAACGCAGAAAGAAGAGGATTGATGGCATCGAAATTTCATTTATCGATCTTGAAAGTCTCATGAAGAATAAAGCCGCAGTGGGCAGAAAACGTGATTTGGCCGACATTGAAGATCTCGGAGTTCGGAAGAAGAAATGAGCATGCTGGAGAAATCGGCGTACGAACCGGTGATCGGTCTCGAAGTGCACGCACAGCTTCTGACGAAGTCAAAAGCCTTCTGCAGTTGTTCTACGAACTTCGGCGACGAGCCAAACTCGAACGTCTGTCCCGTCTGCCTTGGCATGCCCGGCGTCCTCCCGGTCCTTAACGCCAGAGTCGTAGAATTTGCCATTAAAATGGGCATTGCAACGGCCTGTTCCATCGTCCCCCGCTCGGTCTTCGCCCGGAAGAACTATTTCTATCCGGACCTTCCGAAAGGCTACCAGGTCTCCCAGTACGACGAGCCGATCTGCACGAACGGCTTCGTGGAAATCGAGCTTGGGGGCGGTTCGCGCAAAAAGATTGGGATCACCCGTATTCATATGGAGGAGGATGCCGGAAAGTCGATCCACGATGTCGAGAGTGATACGCTGATCGATGTCAACCGATGCGGGGTTCCTTTAATCGAAATCGTCAGCGAGCCGGATATCCGATCGCCGCACGAGGCGTACCAGTACCTTCACCAGATCCGGCAGATTGTGACGTACCTCGAGATCTGTGACGGGAACATGGAGGAGGGGAGCCTTCGATGCGATGCCAATGTCTCCGTCCGCTTGAAGGGGGAGTCCGGTCTGGGAACGAAGACCGAATTGAAGAACATGAACTCATTCCGGTTTGTGGAGAAGGCGATTGAGTATGAGGTCAACCGTCAGATCGCCCTGCTCGAAGAAGGAGGACGCGTGGTGCAGGAAACGCTCCTGTGGGATTCCGAACGCGGCATTGCCGTCCCGATGCGCTCCAAGGAAGAAGCGCACGACTATCGCTACTTTCCGGATCCCGATCTTGTTCCTGTGCTGGTCAACGAAGAATGGATCAATAAGGTGAAAACCATGCTCCCTGAACTTCCTGCGCAACGCCGCGATCGTTTTGTCGAAACCTACAAGATACCGAAGTACGATGCCGATGTCCTCTCCACGGAGAAACCGCTTGCCGATTTCTTCGAAGGGGTGATCGCGAGTCTTGACACGAAGAATGAGGAAACGTACAAGCTGGCAAGCAACTGGACCATGACCGATGTTCTACGCGTCCTGAAGGAAGAAAAGATTACGGTGGGGGATTTTCCTATCCCGCCCGCGCACCTTGGCTCCATGATCAACCTGATTATCGATGGGACGATTAGTGGCAAGATGGCGAAGGAGGTTTTCGAGGAGATGATCAAGACGAAGGAATCACCGGACGCGATCGTCGGGCGGAAAGGCCTTGTCCAGGTCAGCGACGTTGGAGCCATTGAGCAGGTTGTCGGATCGATTCTCGCGGCGAACAAGGGGCAGGTCGAGAGTTACCTTGGCGGCAAGCAGCAGGTCTTTGGATTCTTTGTGGGCGAAACCATGAAGGCCATGAAGGGGAAAGCCAACCCGAAGATTGTCAACGAAGTGCTGAAGCGAAAGCTGCAGGAATATCGTCTATAGGGCGACGAGTCTCATCGCCCTCAGGGCCAAGCAAAATATACGGGCTGCGGGCAAGTTGCCCGCGCAAGAGTCTTTAACGCACCGTTGTTTCACCTAACGATCCCCCATACTTAAATCCTTCAATACTCCCATGCGCACGAAAACAATCGCCGGTAACTGGAAAATGTTCAAGAACCTCCAACAGTCCGAAGAGCTCATCCTTGGACTGACGAAGGCGCTCGATTTCTCTCTCGGATCCGTCAAGGTCATTATTTGTCCCCCCTTTACCTCGCTCGGTCTCGCCGGGACGCTGGTCAAAGGAAGCCCCATTGCCCTCGGGGCCCAGAACATGCACGCCGAGGACGAAGGAGCATTTACGGGAGAGATCTCTCCGACCATGCTAAAATCGGTCGGGTGCGAGTATGTGATACTCGGCCATTCGGAGCGCCGGCAATATTTTCAAGAAACCAATGAGTCGATTAACAAAAAGGCGAAGAAGGCGATAGCGTCCGGGCTCATCCCTATTATTTGTGTCGGGGAGACGCTCGAAGAACGGGAAAAGAACATCACCGACCTGATTGTCTCAACCCAGGTTCGTGGCTGCCTCAAGGAAATCGGCGCAGCCGATGTGGAAAAAACAATCATCGCGTACGAGCCGATTTGGGCCATCGGTACAGGCAAGACGGCAACCCCGCAACAGGCGGAGGAAGTGCATCTTCTTATTCGAAAGCTGGTCGGACAGTTGTATTCATGGGCTTCTGCCGAAAAAGTGGTGATCCAGTATGGCGGCAGTGTGAAACCTGAAAATGCCAAAGAACTCCTCTCCCAGCCCAATATCGACGGGGCTCTTGTGGGAGGAGCTTGTCTCAAAGCTGATTCATTCGCCACTATTGTCAAATCGGCAACCCTGTCATAATTCTTGGAATCGTGAAACAGTTATGGAAAAGATAACTGTTTCACGATCTTTGATACCCACCTCTTCAAGTTAGCGGCGTAAGTTACTACCGGTTAATAACTTGTCGCCCTCCTTCCCGAACCCGACCCAATAATTTCCATTGATTTCAGGGGTCTTTTGTATTATATTCAACCCAAAATTATAGCTGGTTCGCTCCTGTCGAATCGGCTTCGTCCACTTCCGCCCAGCAGAGTTGACTATCAAAACCATAAGCTTCTTTAGGGGTTTTCTGTTCTTCACTTTTTTCCTTCTTTTGTTCCACTTGCCATCTTTGGGTCAGCCGATCATCCTGGAAAACGGGCAAAACACTCCCGGAGGGACCGATACTGGCATCCATCTTGATACCCCCACACGTGCTAAAATCGATCTTGCAGGAATCTGGAATTACTCTCTTGACGGAGAAACTTGGGGAGACGTGCGTGTTCCGAGTTCCTTCGATTACGAGGGGAGAATAACATTCCTTCGCAAGTTCACGGTCGATGAAGGATTGCTGAATTCCTCCTCCTTCAAACTTGTCGCCCTTGGAATCAACTACGACGCCGAGATCTACATCAACGATGTTTTCCTTGGGAAGCACGTCGGCGGTTACATGATGATCGAGATCGAAGTGCCGGACAATACGCTTCAGCTTGGGAGTGAGAACGCGGTGAAGATCATCGTTACCAACACCCCCAGCGCCCGTTCCACGTTGCCGTTACGCAAACAGATCTGGGGATGGAGAAATTACGCCGGTATTCTGCGCGATATCTATATCATGACGGCACCGAAGGTGTGGATCGATGAACAGAAAATTCAAACCGGCCTTGATCGCGATCTGAAACAGGGGACCGTGCGGGTGGAGGCGGTGGTCAACAGCAAATCCCTGGAGCAGGCCGAGGACTCTGTAAGCCTCCGTGCCAGGAACGGGCAAACGTCCTTTGTGCTGGAGTTGGTCGAAAAATATTCCGGCGTGACGGTTGCGCAATCGACGCCGGTTGCCGTGTCGATTCAACCGAACCGTGATCTCCCGGTGCAGGCAACGCTGACACTCAACAATCCGAAACTCTGGAGCCCGGAGAATCCCGAATTGTATGTATTGAAATCGAAGATCCTCGTGCAGGAGGGACGCCAGACGCGGGTCATTGACGAGTACGCGCGGAATGTCGGGTTTGTGTCGGTGGAGTTGCGTGAGGGGCGATTCATCGTCAACGGATCGCGGGTGACGCTGAACGGCATTCTATGGCATGAGGATTCCCCGGAGTACGGGGCGTCCTTGACGTATGAGCGCATGGAGAAGGATGTCGCGCTGATCAAAACCATGGGCGCCAATGCGATCCGGTTTGCCTTTCATCCTCCCCACCCCTACATGCTCAATCTCTGCAGCCGGTACGGGTTATTCGCCCTGGTGGAGATTCCTGCATGGAATATTCCCGGGGACATACTGGGAGAAGAATCGTTTCAAGCCATAGCGGAAGCGATGGTCGTGGAAATGATCCAGCGCGATCATGCGAATCCCTCCATCCTTGCCTGGGGGATCGGCGATGATTTCGATTCCTCGGTTCCGCAAGCGAGAGAGTACGTCGGGCGCATCGTTGCAGCCGTTAGGAAGATGGACCATCGCCCCGTCTATTTCGGAACGAGCATGGGATCGGCGGATCAGTGTTCCGATCTCGTGGAGATTGCCGCGGTAAATCTCAGGACGACCGACATGGCATTGTTCAAAGCACGGTTGCAGCAATGGAAGGCAAAGCATCCAGACCAGCCGGTCATCGTGCTTCGTTACGGGAAGGGAGTGGTGCCCGGCAACCGGAACGGCTACAGCGATCCTATGTCGCAGGAGTCCCAGGGAAAGTTTTTTGAAAAGTTCTACGGAGCCATCAAGGAATCGAACATCGCTGGATCGTTCATCTCTTCGTTCGCCGATTGGCGCGGCGACCGGCCGATCATGACGGTGAACAGCGGCGAGCCGTACCTTTACCCGATGGGGCTTGTCAGTTACGCGCGCGAGAAGCGTGAATCCTATGATATTGTCAAATCGCTTTACAATAACGAAAAACTGACATCGTTGCCGATCGGTCGCTTTCGTTCACCGTTCCCGTTCGCGCATATCGCCTACGGGTTTTTCATCATCTTCGTCGTGGCCTATGTGTATCATTACAACCGCAGGTTCAATGAAACGTTCAAGCGTTCGCTGATCCGGTCGTACAATTTCTTCGCAGACCTCCGGGACGTCCGGTCTGTTTCCATCCCTCAAACGATCCTCCTCGCTGTCGCCGTTTCGATGACCTTGGGCCTGGTTCTTTCGGGGATTCTGTATCATTACCGGACGGATGCCTTCGCCGACTATGTCCTGACGCAATTCGTTGTGGGAGATGGGGTTAAGGAATGGCTTATCGATGCTGCCTGGAACCCGTTCAAGGGCATGACGGTCTTTACGCTGGTCCTGCTCCTCTGGTATCCTCTGACGGCCCTGTGTATCAAGCTGTTCTCGCTGCTCGTCAAAAGGAAGATTTACTGGTATCACGCGTTTGCCGTTGCCGTCTGGGGGACCCTCCCCCTGGTGATTCTCAGTCCGTTGGGAATGGCGCTCTTCAAGCTCCTGCAAACGGAGTTTTACGTCCTCCCGGTCATGGCGTTCATCGGTTTGTTTCTTGCCTGGTCCCTGTTCCGCGTCCTGAAAGGGGTGGCGGTGATTTATGATATCGCCCCGTTCAAGGCATACGCCGGGGGTTCAGCCCTGCTCCTCGTGCTCGTCCTCGGCGCGGCAGTCTATTTGGAAAACGTCCATGCGATTACGGCGTACTTTAAGTTTATCGTCAACATTGCGGGGAGCCTCGGGTAATGTATCTTTCCAAGCTTGAAATCCTGGGATTCAAATCGTTCGCCCAAAAGGTGAACCTTTCCTTCGATGCCGGTCTCACGGCCATCGTCGGTCCGAACGGATGCGGCAAAACGAATGTCGTGGACGCCATTCGATGGGCCCTGGGGGAACAGCGTCCCACCACCCTCCGGAGCGATAAAATGGAGGACGTCATTTTCAACGGCACGAAAAATCGCAAGCCGTTGAGCATGGCAGAGGTCTCTCTGACCATCGAAAATACGAAAGGGATTCTCCCCACGGAATTTTCCGAAGTGACGATCACACGTCGCGTCTACCGGTCGGGAGAAAGCGAGTACTACCTCAACAAGACACTCTGCCGGTTAAAGGACATCCGGGACCTGTTCATGGACACCGGTATGGGGTCGGATGCCTATTCCGTCATCGAACTGAAGATGATCGAGACGATACTCAGCGACCGTGCGGACGAACGGCGCCGTCTGGTCGCGGAGGCCGCGGGCGTCACGAAGTACAAACACCGGCGAAAGGAAGCCTATGGCCGGCTCGAAAGCGTTCAACGCGACCTGACGCGCGTCCATGATATCGTTCGGGAAGTGCAGAAGGCAGTCAACTCTCTCGAGCGCCAAGCGCACAAGGCGGAGCGGTATAACGAATTTGCGAAGAATCTTCAATCGTTGGAAACAACCCTGCTCGCGAGGGAATATGCCAGTGTGGTCACCAAGATTGCCCCGCTGCAGGAGCAACTCAGCGTTGCCGTAACGGAGAAGAACCAAATCGACGTTGGATTGTCCCAGGAGGAAGCGTTGCTGGAGGTGCTCCGGACGGAGATGAGTGAAGTCGAGGACCGGCTGGGAGAGATCCAGGGTGCGCTCACCGAACAGCAAACGAAGCTCCACCAGTTGGAACGGACGATCGCCACGGCGACGGAGCGCCGCCGCTCGCTGACCGCGAACATTGAACGATACGAGAAGGAAAAAATAGACCTGCGCGAACAGCAGGAGGTGCTGGTCCGGAAGCAGGAAGAGTTGGGTGTGAAGATCGTTGGGATACAACAAGCCCTGATCGCGGCGGAGGAACAGTACGAAAAGAAGAAGGCCGAGTTGGATCAGTTCGAAGGGCAGTTGAACGCGAAGCGATCGGAAATGAAGGCGCACCAGGATCGCGTCATCGCGCTTCTCCATGAGATATCCAACCTCCGCAACCGGGAAGGCCAGGTCCGCGCCCGCATCGAAAATATCCGCGGCCGCATTGAGTACACCGCGGAAGAAAATGTGGTCGCCGGCCACGACATCGAGAAGAACTCAGAGCTGGTGACCCGTCTGACCTCCGAGGACCGTGAACTTCGACGCCAGCATGCAGAGGCGGAAGTGAAGGTCCACCAGATGGAGGATCGCAAGGCGGAGCTGCAGCAGGAAATCGAGGAACTCCGGAACCGCGACTATGAGCTTCGCAGTTCGATGGACCGCAAGCAGGCGAAGATGGACTTCCTCAAGGGCCTCGTGGAGAACCTCGACGGGTATTCGGAAGGAGCCCGGTTCCTCGTGCAAAATGCGGAGTGGAAGAAAACCGTCGAAACGACGGTGGGAGAAGCAATTACGGTCGACTCACGCTACCGGGTTGCCATCGAAGCTGCCCTCGGGGAGGCCTACGGGTACGTCGTCGTCGAGACGACGGAACATGCCTACTCGGCTATCGACTATCTGAAAAAGAACCAGCGGGGGAAGGCAACGTTCGTTTGCCTCGACCGTCTGCCGAAGCTGATGAACCATCGTCCTCTGAGGATCGAACCGGGCGTGGTCGGTTGGGCAAGCACCCTCGTGCATACCCATGAGAAATATCGCGAGCTCTACCAGGTCCTTCTCGATGATACCCTGGTGGTGAACGATGTATCCGCGGCCCGCCAGATCATGACCCAGGAGAGAGGGATCCGTTGTGTGACCGTCGATGGCGAGATCGTCAGCGATCGGGGCATTGTGCGGGGAGGCAGTGTGCGTCAGGATGAGGGGGGACATATCGGTCAACGTTCGCAATTGGAGGAGCTGGGAGAGGAACTCCGGACACTCCAGGGGCAGCGTTCGAAGCTTCAGGAGGAGATCCAGGAAAAGAACCTGGAGTTGAATCGGATCGATATCCGGCACTTTGTGGAGGAAGCCCGCGCCATAGAGCAACAGATGACCTCCGTTGAAGTCCGCATTGCCCAGTTGGAGTTCGAAAAGAAGCGAGCAAGCGAGAACATCGAACGGAACAATGCCGAGTCCCAAAGACTCCAGGTGGAAATTCAGACATTGAAGGAAGAACTGGACGCGCTCCTTCCCGGGGTCGATCGCCTGGAACAGGAGAAAGCCGAAGCGGAGCGTCAGTCAGGGGCCGCGGCGAGTGAGCTGGAGACGATGGAAGCCCTCTGGAACGAGTATTCCCGGATTGCGAACGAAGCGAATGTCCAGGTTCTCTCGCTCAAGAGCGAAGAGCGAAGCATCCAGCAAGAGAGTGATTATGCCGCCTCCACAGTCAAGACGCTGGCGGCCTCGTTTGACCAGAGAACGCATGACATTGCCGGGGCAAAGGAAGAGATTGAATTCATCGCCATCGATGTGAAGGAGACAGAGGAGTTGGTGGTCTCGGCCCGCGAGGAGTTTGCCGGCTTGACGGCGAAGAAGAAAGCTCTCGATACCGAGGTTTCGGATAAGCGCGGTCAGGTCCATGAGATCGAACTGAAGTTAAAGGATGAACGGTTAAAGCACGAGGGCTCGCTCAAGGCGGCGCATGACCTGGAGTTCAAGATCCAGGAACTGACGATGAAGGCGGAGAACCTGAAGCAGCGCGCGAAAGAGGAATTTGAGTTGGATCTGGAAGTCCAGATCTTTGACGACAACGAAGGGTTCGATTTCCATGCCGCGCGGGAGGAGGTCCGGGGACTGAAGGAAAAGATCAGGACCCTCGGCCCGGTCAACTTTGCCGCGTTCGACGAGTACAAGAGTGAAAAAGAGAGATTGGATTTCGTGAACGCCCAGAAGATTGACCTCATCGAGTCGGAGAAGACTCTCCTGACCACGATCGATGAGATCAACACAACGGCACAGCGGCAGTTCACCGAGACGTTTGAAAAGATCCGGGAGTACTTCATAATCACGTTCAAGGGACTGTTCGACGAGGGGGATGAGTGCGATCTGAAGCTCGAGGAGGGGGTCGACCCCCTGGAAGCCCGGATTGAGATCACGGCCAAACCACGCGGCAAGCGTCCGACCTCAATCGACCTGCTCTCCGGCGGCGAGAAGACCCTGACGGCAATCGCCCTGCTCTTCGCGATCTACCTCGTGAAACCGAGCCCATTTTGCATCCTGGATGAAGTGGACGCGCCGCTCGACGATTCGAACATCGACCGATTTACACGCATCCTGCGAAAGTTTTCCGACAACACGCAGTTCATCGTCGTAACGCATAACAAGCGGACGATGGAAGCGACGAACGCGCTGTACGGTGTGACGATGGAGGAGGAGGGGATCTCGAAACTGGTCTCCGTTCGTTTCCACGAAACAGAACGGGCGGCATCATAATGGTACGGGTGTTCTGCGATTTTGACGGGACGGCCGCTGCCGAGGACGTTGGGAACAAGCTGTTCCGCACGTTTGCCGGCGATCGGGCTCAAGAGATCGTGCAGGAGTACCTTCAGGACCGGGCCACAGCGCGGGAGTGCTTGCGCGATGAATGTGCGGCCGTGGAGAATATCACGGAGCAGGAACTCGCCTCGTTTGTTGACGGCTTTGGTCTCGACCCCTTCTTCAAAGACTTTGTGCAGTTTTGCCGTTCGCATGAGATCCCTGTGACCATTCTGAGCGATGGTCTCGATTTTTACGTCGGCCGTATCCTCAAGGCGAACGGATTGGGTGATCTTCCGTTCTTTGCCAATCATCTCGATCTCGTTCAGGTCGAGGGCGCCACCAAAATGGTCCCCTCGTTCCCGTACACGGACTCCGAATGTGAACGGTGCGCGAACTGCAAGCGAAACCACCTCCTGACCTTGTCCAGTGACGACGACATCATTGTCTATGTCGGGGACGGTATCTCCGACCGGTGCCCGGTCCGCTACGCCGATATCGTCTTCGCGAAAAAAAGATTGATCAAGTACTGCCAGGAGCAGAACGTCACGTACCATGAATACCGGCATTTCGGAGATGTGCAGCAGCGCCTGGACCCGATCATTCGGCAGAAGCGGATCAAGCCGCGACGGGAAGCGCGGATGGCCCGCCGGGAAGTGTTTCTCCAGGGATAGCCTGGAGCCAATCAAAGGAACTTGATGGTACCAAGGCTTCGTCAAACGCTTTTTCACTACCGGAGCTACACGCCGATCCCGTTTCTGCTGGCGATGCTCGTGTTCGCTCACCCCTCGGATGAAACGATGCTCGTCGGCGGAGCGGTTGCCCTTCTCGGAGAGATGGTGAGGTTCTGGGGCGTTGCGTATGCCGGCAGTTTGACGCGGGCGACCGGGAGTGTCGGAGCACCGGAGGTCGTTGTCGCGGGGCCGTTTGCATATGTTCGCAACCCGCTCTACGTCGGAAATATTTTGATGTATACCGGCATCGGCTGGATGGCGCATGCGCTCCAACCCTGGCTGGTACTCGCGGCCTTTCTCTACTTCACGTTTCAGTATAGGATGATCGTGACGCTGGAAGAGGAGTTCCTGGAAAGAGAATTTGGCGCCGCCTATCTCGAGTTTAAAAAAAATGTACCGCGGTTCGTCCCGCGGCTGAGTCCCTTCCGGCATGCCGCACAGGAACACCAGCTGCCAAAGTGGCGCGAGGCGCTGAAATCGGAAACCCGGACATTGCAGGCGTTCGGCCTTGTTCTCGGGATTCTTCTGATCCTCTGGATCAGGAGTTAATGGATGGTGAACCGCGTACTGGTCATTGCAGGCGAGGCATCAGGAGACCTTCACGGCTCCGGGGTCGTTCGTGAGTTGAAACGTCGCAATCCGAAGATCGATGTCTTCGGCGTGGGGGGAGACAGGATGAAGCAGGAGGGCATGAACCTCATTTACCATGTCAACGAGCTGGGGTTCATGGGATTTGTCGAGGTCCTCAAGCATCTTCCCGTCATTCGTTCGGTGCAGAAGACACTCGAAACGCTCCTGAAGCTCCGAAAGCCGGACGTCGTGTTGCTGATCGATTACCCGGGCTTCAACCTCAGGTTTGCCAAAATTGCGAAACGGAGCGGCATACAGGTCGTCTATTACATCAGTCCCCAGGTTTGGGCGTGGCATCGTTCGCGCGTGAAAACTATGAAGGGGATCGTGGATAAGATGCTCGTGATTTTCCCCTTCGAGGTCGACCTGTACAGGAAAGAGGGGGTGGATGTCGAGTTTGTCGGACACCCGCTCCTGGAGGGGATGAAGATGGATCTGGACCGGGCAGGATTCTTCAAACGCTACGGATTGGATCCCTCCAAAAGGCTCCTGGGCGTGTTGCCGGGGAGCAGAGTCCAGGAGATCGAAAAGATCTTTCCGGAGATGCTGAAGGCCTCGAAGGAGATTGCCGCCCGACAGGATATGGAGGTGGCGGTTGCCGTGGCGCCGACACTGGAGGAGCGGTACTTCCGGACCTTGTATCCACTAGAAGGCGTCCACCTGATCCGGGGAGCGACGTATGAGGTGATGGCCCATGCGGATTTCGCCCTCGTGACCTCAGGAACCGCAACTCTGGAAACAGCCTTGTTTGAAACGCCGATGGTGGTAGTCTATCGAACGTCATGGCCTACGTACCTTCTGGGGAGATTGTTGATTCAGGTTGAGAACATCGGTCTGGTCAATATCGTCGCCGGCAAAACGATCGTGCCGGAGTGTATTCAAGCGAGAGCGACTGCCGCGAACCTTGTTCGTGAAGCGCTCCGGTTCCTGAATGACGATGAGGCGCTGGAGGCCACGCGACAGGAATTATCTCTTGTTCGGCAGAAGCTTGGAGCGAGCGGGGCCTCGCAACGGGTGGCAGATCATATTCTTCGCATGGCATGACCATGACTTCGATGCGTGCACTCCTTCTGCCCCTGTCATACTTGTTTGGTGTCGGAGTTGCCCTGCGGAACAGGTTCTTTGATATCGGCCTTCTGCCGACGGAGCATGTCGATGTTCCTGTGATCTCCGTGGGAAACATTTCTGCGGGGGGGGTGGGGAAAACGCCGTTTGTGGAATTCCTCGCGCGATGGTTCATGCAGCAAGGAAAGAAAGTCGCCATCGTCAGCCGGGGATACAAAAGGCGGGGCAACGGGACTCTTGTGGTCAGCAATGGATTGGTACAATGTGCCGAAGCCGCGCTGGCCGGCGATGAACCGGCTCAACTTGCCGCGAAGCTTAAAGGAACTGTCGTCATTGTCGATGAGCGACGCGCCCGCGGGGCGAACCTTGCACGGAATCGGTTTAAGGTGGATGTCATCCTCCTGGATGACGGATTTCAGCACCGCTCCTTGAAGCGCGACCTTGATCTTGTCCTCCTCCCGGTCGATGAGGTCAAAAAAAAGCACCGGCTCCTGCCGGCCGGGAATTACCGGGAGTCGACCGGCGCTCTTCGCCGATGCGACGGGGTGGTGTTGACCCGCTGTGAAAGCAAGGAACATTTTGAACAAGGCCTTGCCACCGTGAAGACGTTCACCGACAAACCGGTGATCGGCACGGCAACCCGTGTGAGCGCGGTGCGGCGCGCTCAATCACACTTCAGCGTCGATCTGAACGGGTTGAAGGGAAAAAAGATCGTGGCGTTTTCGGGAATCGGGGATCCCGTTTCCTTTAAACGAACGCTTCATTCTCTGAAATGGGAAGTGGTAAGGTTTCTTCCCTACCCGGACCATCATCGTTATTCCGACAGCGATGTGGAGACCATCAAAAAAGCTTTAAAACAGGCGGAAGGGGAGTATCTTGTGACAACGGAGAAGGATGTATACCGGTTGAGCGATGCCGGAGGGGCGGCACGCGAGTTGATAAACCATGCTTCGTTGTTCTTTGTGGAGATTGAACAGGCTGTTCTTGTCGGTGAAGAGCTGTTGGAGGGATGGCTGAAGAGGTTTTTGAACCGGCATGCTTCATCTTTAATTTGAACTCAAATTGATTACTGTGCGTATTGCCATTTTCGATAATCACCGCCCCAAGTCTGTTTTCGAAAACTATCTTCGCTGGATGCATAGTGTGGAGCCTTCCGTGGAGTGCGTCAAACTCTCCTACCATCTCGCCAATGGCGCGGAGGTGGGGCAGTGTGACGGATTGATCCTGACCGGCGGAGGGGATGTGCATCCGAGGTTTTATGGGATGGAAGAGCGTCTTCCTGAAACGGAGGAAGTGAATGAGAAGCGGGATGAATTTGAGTTTGAAGTCATCGACCGGGCGGTCGAGGCAGGGCTCCCCATGATGGGGATCTGCCGAGGTATGCAGGTGATGAATGTTTATTTGGGAGGTACGCTTGTGGTCGATCTGCCGAGTGCGGGATTTCTTGACCACTCGCAAAGCAATGGACAGGAGAACCGCCACGCCGCGGGAGTTCAACAGTCCTCCCTGCTTTTTGATGTAACAAGGGCAAAATCGCTCACAATCAATTCACTCCATCATCAGGCTGTTCACACTCTGGGAAGAGGGCTCATGGCCTCCGCTCTCTCCCCCGACGGGGTGGTCGAAGCCGCGGAGTGGATCATGAAGGACCGGATGCCTTTTCTCTTGCTCGTCCAGTGGCATCCTGAACGGATGAAGGACGAGCAGAACCCGGCGGTCAGGAACATCGCCGAACGGTTCGTTCAGGCCGTACAACAAGTATAATACAGCAACAGATCCAATCAACATCGAACAGACCAGGAAACGGAGTCACATTATGGCAAAGAATGCAAAATACGTGTACTTCTTCGGTGGGAAACGGGCGGAAGGGGCCGCTGAAATGAAAGGGTTGCTCGGCGGAAAGGGAGCCAACCTTGCAGAGATGGTCAACATCGGACTGCCGGTCCCGCCGGGGTTCACAATCTCGACGGAAGTATGCACCTACTATTACGACCATAAGCAGAGTTACCCGAAGTCGCTGGAAAAGGAAGTCCGGACTGCCATGGGAAAGGTGGAGAAGCAGATGGGGATGAAGTTCGGTGACCCTTCCAATCCGCTGTTAGTCTCCGTCCGTTCCGGAGCGCGTGCCTCGATGCCGGGGATGATGGACACGATCCTCAATCTTGGTCTGAACGATGCGACCGTGAAGGGACTCATCAAGAAAACGAACAACCCGCGGTTCGTGTACGATTCGTACCGCCGGTTCGTGCAGATGTACGGCGATGTCGTGCTCGGACTGAAGCCGGTCCACAAGGACGAGATCGATCCGTTTGAAGTCATTATTGAGCAGAAGAAAAAGGAACGCGGCGTTCATCTCGATACCGAACTGAATGCCGAAGACCTGGCCGACCTGGCGGTGCGGTTCAAGGCTGCCGTGAAGGAAAAAACGGGACATGATTTTCCGGAAGACCCGATGAAGCAGTTATGGGGAGCCGTCGGGGCAGTCTTTGGATCGTGGATGAACGACCGTGCGATTGCCTACCGAAAGATGTATGACATCCCGGCATCATGGGGAACCGCCGTTAACGTGCAGACGATGGTCTTCGGCAACATGGGTGAAGACTCCGGAACCGGCGTGGCGTTTACGCGCGACCCCGCAACCGGCGAAAATGTGTTCTACGGCGAATACCTGATGAACGCGCAGGGCGAAGACGTGGTTGCCGGTACACGCACCCCTCTCCCGATTGCACGGCTCGCGGAACAGGACCCGAAAATTTACGGCCAACTCGATAAGATCCGGAAAACGCTCGAACGGCACTACCGGGATGTGATGGACGTCGAGTTTACGATCCAGCAGGGAACGCTCTTTATGCTCCAGTGCAGGGTCGGAAAACGGACCGCCTTCGCGGCGATCAAGATTGCGGTCGATATGGTCCAGGAACGTTTGATCACCGACCGGGAGGCGCTCATGCGTATCGAGCCGGACCAACTTAACCAGTTGCTGCGCCCGATCTTTGACCTCAAACAAAAAGCTGAAGCCGTGCAGGCCGGACACCTGCTTGCCAAGGGCCTGAATGCCGGTCCCGGCGCGGCCACCGGACGCATCGTGTTTAACGCACCAGATGCCGAGGAATGGGCCAAACGGGGCGAGCATGTTATCCTGACCCGGATTGAGACCTCGCCCGAGGACATCAAGGGCATGGATGCTTCCGAGGGGATCCTGACAGCGCGCGGAGGCATGACCTCACACGCGGCCCTCGTCGCACGCCAGATGGGAAAGGTCTGCGTCGCCGGATGCAGCCAGCTTGAAATTGATTACTCGACCCACACCATGACCGTCAAGGGACGGGTGGTGAAGGAGGGTGACTGGCTTTCCATCGATGGGACAACGGGCGAAGTTCTGCTCGGCAAGGTTCAAACAAAGCCGTCGGAGGTGCTCCAGGTATTGGTCGATAAGACTCTCGATCCGAAGGTCGCCCCCGTGTACCAGACATTCGCGAAGGTGATGCAATGGGCGGACAAGTACCGCACGCTGAAGATCCGGACGAACGCGGATCAACCGGACCAGTCGGTGAACGCCGTCGCATTCGGTGCCCAGGGGATCGGGCTGTGCCGTACCGAACACATGTTCTTCGGGGAAGGGAAGATCGGCCCGATGCGTGAGATGATCCTTGCCGATACCGTTGAGCAGCGGAAGGTCGCCCTTGCAAAGCTTCTGCCTCTGCAACGGAACGACTTTGCAGGGATTTTCGAGGCGATGAACGGCCGGCCTGTGACGATTCGAACCATCGATCCGCCACTGCATGAGTTTCTCCCTCACGAAGAAGGACCCCAGCGCGAACTCGCCCGACAGATGGGGATCTCGTACGAGAAGCTGAAACAGCGGGTCGAGTCCTTGCACGAATTCAACCCGATGCTCGGTTTCCGAGGCTGCCGTCTCGGCATCATCTACCCCGAGATCACGGAGATGCAATCCCGCGCCATTTTCGAAGCCGCGGCCGATGTCAAGCAACGCGGCATCGCTGTTGAGCCGGAGGTTATGATTCCCCTGGTCGGAAACATCAAAGAACTGGAGCACCAGTCGGCCATCGTTCACAACGTGGCCAAAGCGGTGATGAAGGAAAAAGGGGTGAAGTTCCCCTACCTCGTCGGCACAATGATCGAAGTGCCGCGGGGGGCCGTCACGGCGGACGAGATCGCGAAGGTCGCGGAGTTCTTCAGCTTCGGGACGAACGACCTGACGCAGACGACGCTCGGTGTGAGCCGGGACGATGCCGGGCGTTTCCTGATCCCGTACGTCGAGATGGAGCTGTATGCCAAGGATCCGTTCGAGGCGTTGGATCGGGATGGCGTTGGTGTGCTGATGAAGATGGCGGTCGAGAAAGGACGCAGCACGAATCCGAAGATCAAGCTGGGCATCTGCGGCGAGCATGGCGGCGATCCGTCGAGCATCGAGTTCTGTCATCTCATCGGATTGAACTACGTCAGTTGCTCCCCGTTCCGGGTCCCGATTGCCCGGTTGGCGGCAGCCCGCGCTGCTCTATCGCACGCCAAGCCGGTTGCCAAGGGGAAACCCGCGGCTCGCAAGCCGGCGAAGAAGAAAGGGGCCCGGCGCAAGAGCTCCGGGAAGCGGTAAGTCAACGTTTGTATCCTCTCATTACGTACAGGTGAAAGAGCATGAAGCTCTCTGATTTCAAGTATCCTTTGCCGAGAAACCTTATTGCCAAACATCCCGTGAAGCCGCGGGACCGTTCGCGGATGATGGTGATGAACCGCGAAGACGAATCGATTGAGGACCATAAGTTTACGGATATCCTCAATTATTTTCAGAAGGGCGATTGCCTCGTGGTGAACGAGACGAAAGTCTTCCAGGCGCGGCTCTTCGGCAAGAAGGAAAAAACGAACGCAAAGATCGAGGTCTTCCTTCTGCGGGAGCTGAACGCCGAGGAGAATATATGGGACGTAATCGTCGATCCGGCCCGCAAGGTCCGGATCGGCAATAAGATTTTCTTCGATAATGGGAAGCTCTGGTGCGAAGTCATTGATAACACGACTTCGCGCGGCCGGACGGTCCGGTTCAACCATAAAGGTGATTTTTTCAAGATCATCGAACGGATTGGGATGACCCCCCTTCCGCATTATATCAAGCGCGACCCGACGGACAAGGATAAGGAGAGTTACCAGACCGTCTATGCGCGTGTGCTGGGGGCGGTTGCTGCACCCACTGCCGGGCTACACTTCACCCGGCAGCTTCTGAAGAAGATCCAGGCAAAGGGAGTGAGGGTGGTTCCGGTGCTCCTGCACGTCGGCTTGGGAACGTTCCGCACCGTCGAGGTGGAGGACCTGACCAAGCACAAGATGGATTCGGAATACTATGAGATCACGCCCGAAGCAACGAACATCATCAACAAGACCATCGATGCACGAAGGAACGTGTTCGTCGTCGGCACCAGCACGTGCCGGGCGCTGGAGTCGAGCGTGACGTCGGACGGGCATCTGAAGCCGTCGAAGGGTTGGACCGATAAGTTCATCTTCCCTCCGTACGATTTCAAGATCGCGGACCGGCTTATCACAAACTTCCATCTGCCGGAATCGACGTTGTTGATGCTCGCCAGTGCGTTCTCCGGTCATGACTTCCTGATGCGGGCCTACAAGAAGGCGATCAAGGAAGGCTATCGGTTCTACAGTTATGGCGATGCCATGTTGATGCTTTGAGCGTGTACGTCAGACCTGACAGGTTTTTTCAGGGGATTTCCCCGCCAAACCTGTCAGGTCTTTTCATTGAGAGGATCATCCCGCCATGCCGCGTGTCCGTCCCAAGGTAATTGCGATCATCCCCGCCGCGGGTTCGGGAACCCGTTTGGGGGGGCAGGTCCGCAAGCAGTTCCTTCCGCTGAAGGACAAGCCGATCATTGTGCACACCTTGCGGCAGTTTGAGCACTGTCCCGACATCGATGAAATCGCGATTGCGGTGCCGGAGTCCGCGATCGTGGAGATGGAATCGCTGATCAGCCGCTACCGGCTGCACAAGGTGAGCAAGGTGGTTCTCGGAGGGGAGAAGCGCCAGGATTCCGTTGCCAATGCTCTGCGGAAACTGGTTTTGAAGGACTCGGATCTTGTGCTGGTACATGACGGGGTACGGCCGTTCGTCGAAACGAAACGCATCTCGGGTTTGATCAAAGCCTGCAAGGAACACGAAGCCGCTGTGCTGGCGGTTCAACCGAAGGACACGGTGCGACGATCCGCGGGGGGGGGATTTTTCGACCAGACCTTGGACCGGAATGCCCTCTGGTTGATCCAGACGCCGCAGGCGTTCTCCGCGGGGCTGCTGGTCAAAGCGTTCGGGAGAGCGAAGAAGGATCGATTCTATTCGACCGATGAAGCGGCGTTGGTGGAGAGGCTCGGTGTGAAGGTGAAGATCGTCGAAGGATCGTACGACAACATCAAGATCACGACCCAGGAGGACCTTGAACTCGGGAAACTTATTCTCGAACGATGGAAAAGCAAAGGGCTGATTTAGAGCAAAATCTCTCGTTCTGCCCTTAGAAAAGCATTTGCTTTTTGTTCCTGAATGCACTAATATACTGCACATTTTTCGAAGGGAAATACTGGAAGGAGTTATCGGATGATCAATCTCGCAATCGTCATACTTCTGAGCTATATCGTTGGGTCCATCCCGACCAGCATCATGCTCTCCAAGTGGATTCATGGATTTGATATCCGGACCAAAGGGAGTGGCAATGCAGGTGGGACCAACGTTTTCAGGGTGCTCGGATGGAAGTATGGCATTCTCGTGACATTGGTCGATATGGGCAAGGCGGTGCTGGCAACGACGGTGATCGCCCGGCTCTTCTGGGATCCGACCCTCCCGTTCTATAACAAGACCCCCTTCGATGATTTTACCATCATCCAAATGATTTGTGGTGGAGCGGCGATCGTAGGGCATATCTGGACGATGTTTGCAGGGTTCCGGGGCGGAAAAGGGATTGCTGCCGGCGCCGGCATGTTGATCGGTATTGCTCCTACGGAGTTTGCGATTTCAGCAGCCGTGTTCCTCATTGTTTCCTTCATGTGGAAATATGTCTCCCTCGGATCGATCGCCGGGGCCGTTGCCTTCCCCCTCTCACTGTTTGTGCGGCACGATATCATCGGCGACGAGATCCACAGCTATAAAACCCTGATCTACTTCAGCCTCAGTGTCGCTCTCCTGTTGATCTATTCCCATCGTGCGAACATCAAACGGTTGCTTTCGGGAACGGAGAGTCGTGTCTCACTTCCGCAGACCGAAGAGACCAATTCCTGAACCATCAAGAAACGGAATGCTTCCCCGATGCAGGCCTGTGCCTGCGGGGCGTTGTTATTCGCCGGAACGGTAACGTAAGACCTGTACGTCCATCAGCACAGTCCGGAGGTTCGACCGAGTTCTCATGAATGTTACGGTGCTAGGGGCCGGAAGCTGGGGGACAACGCTTGCTCTCGTTCTCCTCGGAAACGGCCATGATGTCGTCCTCTGGACGTACAAATCCGAACAAGCCGCGCTGATGAACGAGAAGCGCGAGAACCCTTCATTTCTTCCGGGAATTCCTCTCCCCCCATCCCTCAGGATTGTCACCGATATCGAAGAATCATGCCGTAACCGGGATATGATCGTTGCGGCTGTTCCGTCTCAATACCTCCGTTCCGTCATTCGCCGTATCGCCCACCTCAACCTCGAAAACACCGTCATTTGCAACGTCGCAAAGGGAATTGAGAATGCAACCCTCATGACGATGTCCGAGGTGATGATCGATGTTCTCGAACATGAACGGAAAGAAAACCTTGCCATCCTCTCCGGCCCGAGCCATGCGGAGGAAGTTTCCAAGCAACTCCCGACCGCCATTGTCGCCGCTTCCTATGCCGTGAAAACAGCGAAGCGCGTCCAGGATGCTTTTATGACCCACTACTTCCGGGTCTACGTCAATGAAGACATCCGTGGCGTGGAGTTGGGGGGAGCCCTGAAGAACGTCATTGCGGTTGCTGCCGGCATCAGCGATGGGGCCGGGTTCGGCGACAATACCAAGGCCGCCATTATGACTCGCGGGATTTACGAGATTACCAAGCTTGGCGTGAAATTGGGAGCCCAGCCGCGCACCTTCGCCGGCTTATCGGGAGTGGGGGATTTGATCGTCACCTGCATGAGCCGTCACAGCCGCAACCGGTACGTCGGCGAACAGGTGGGGAAAGGAAGAGCGTTGACAGAGGTTCTCAAGGAAATGGTGATGGTCGCAGAAGGGGTCGCCACCGCCAAATCAGCCCGCGAGATCGAGAAGAAGTTCGGGATTGAACTCCCGATTATTACCGCGGTCCATAACGTTCTATTCGAAGGAATCGACCCGAATCGCACGATGAGAGAATTGATGATCCGCGATGCAAAAGGGGAGGGATAATTCCCTTCTTTAAGAAATTTCAATCCCCAGGACCTGCCAAAGTATCTTAAAGTCGTTGTAAAATCCCTTTCCACCCCCATTTGCTTACCTTGCTTCTCCCGCCCCTTTTTTGTATTTTCATCCTGTAATTCTTGCACAATCGCATTTAATGCCGCCCCTGTGCTCACATTGATCGGTGTGTTCCTCGGTGGATACCTCATCGGGTCTGTTCCCTTTGCCTTTCTTCTTGTCAAGCAATCGAGCAAGATCGACATTCGGCAGGCGGGAAGTGGAAATGTCGGCGGTTTCAATACTTTTCTTGTGACCCGTTCCAAAACCCTGGGTATCCTTGTCGGCGTTCTGGACGGCATGAAGGGGTTGAGCGCAGTCTTGCTGGCAGGCTACTTCGTGGGGCCTCTCTTGAGTATCCAGGCGTTCTCCCTTTTCGGGGCCATTGTCGGACATAATTATCCCCTTTGGCTCAAATTCAAAGGGGGGAGAGGACTTGCGACGGCAGCAGGCGGACTGTTCGTGTTTGGACTGAGTTACACGATTGTCTGGTGTACCGTTTGGGCGATTGCCAAACGGTTCGGGCGTGACATACTGACTTCGAACCTGATCGCAATTTTCATCACCCCGCTCATCCTTGCCATCCTTCCATGGGAGTGGGTGGCGGCGGTTCTCCCGGCACGAACCGATGATGCTCAGTTTCTGCTCGTCGCAATCCTTCTGAGCCTCGTGTTGCTTGCCCGCCACGATGATATCCTGCATGATATCTGGAAGGGGGCCGCCGGAGAAACGACGAATGACGATCACTCACTTGAGAAGAAGAGATAAGGCATGAAGAATGGACTGAAGTGGATCCTCTTTCTTTCGATTCCTCTTATCATTGGTTTTGGGATCGGCTATGCCATTAAACCGGCCACCGGGGCGATGCCCACGCCGACCGAAGCCGGGGAGCCTTTTCCCATCTCGGTGCAGGTGCAGGACAGGTCTCAGCAGGAAACCGACCAGATCTCAAATTCCCGCCAGAACGCCATCACCCGCGCGGTAGCCCGGGTGAGCCCCGCAGTGGTGGGGATCAACGTGACAGAGGTTCGCGAGCAGCAAGGCCTGATACCGAACGATCCTTTCTTCCGTCGGTTTTTCGACCAGGACCCGTTCTTCCGTCAATACTTTGGAAACCGGAAGTATGAGGTGAAAGGGCTTGGCTCCGGCGTCATTATCTCGCCGGACGGGTATATTATCACCAACGATCACGTCGCCGGCAACGCCACAGAAATTACGATCACCCTCGTCGGTGGGAAGCGATTGAAGGCCGAATTGATCGGAACTGATCCCCTCTCCGATGTGGCCTTGTTGAAGGTGGATGGAAACGATCTTCCCTATGCCACCCTTGGGAATTCCGATGAGGTGGTGATTGGGGAATGGGCGATTGCCCTGGGGAATCCATTCGGATTATTTGAGATCAACGATAAGCCCACCGTGACGGTAGGGGTGATCAGCTCGACCGGTATGAACCTCGGCCGCCAGAACAACCGGGTCTATCGTGATATGATCGAAACCGATGCAGCGATCAATGGTGGGAACAGCGGCGGGCCTCTGGTGAACAGCCTCGGAGAGGTGGTGGGGATCAATACCTTGATCTTCACCGGCGGGGTGAGTCAAACGTTTGTCGGGTACGGATTTGCAATTCCCGTCAACAAGGTGAAACGAATTGTGGCCGAGCTGAGGAAGCGCGGCAAGGTGGAGCGGGATATCTGGACCGGTTTTGAAGCACAGCAGGTTGATGCCCGTGTCGCCCGGTATTTCGGTATGGCGCAGGTCCAGGGGGTTATCGTGAGTGATGTGTTTCGGAACGGACCTGCGGAGAAGGCCGGGATCAAAGTGGGCGACATCATCCTGGAGATTAGCGGCGAAAAGATCAACTCCGAGGAGGAACTGTTCGCCGTCCTCAACGACGCTCGGCCGGGAGATACGCTCCGGTTGAAGGTCTATCGCGAACGAAAGGAAGTACAGGTGCAATTACGGGTTGAACAGAAATCATCCTAAACCGGAAAGAATCAAGCGTTGATCGCACGATACACTCGCCCCGCCATGGGGAAGATTTGGGAGGATGAAAACAGGTTTCGGGTCTGGCTCGAAATCGAGCTCCTCGCATGCGAAGCGCAGGCGGAGCTTGGGGTAATCTCGAAAGAAGCGGCACAGACCATTCGTGCGAAAGCGAAGTTCGATGTGGGACGGGTCCTGGAGATCGAGAACGAGGTGAAGCATGACGTGATCGCTTTTCTCACGAATGTGGGGGACCATGTCGGACCCGAGTCGCGCTTCATTCACGTCGGCATGACCTCCTCCGATGTCCTCGACACGTCGCTGGCGGTGCAGATGAAACAGGCGGGGGAGATGCTGCTGTCCGACCTGATTGCCCTGCAGGAGGTTCTGGGTCGGCGGGCGAAGGAATTCAAACGGACGGTGATGATGGGGCGCACGCATGGCATCCACGCCGAACCGATCACGCTCGGGCTGAAATTCGCCCTCTGGTACGCAGAAACGGCCCGGAACATTGAGCGTCTGAAACGCGCGATCTCGACCGTCTCCGTCGGCCAGATCTCCGGGGCGGTTGGAACCTATCAACATCTCGATCCCTTCGTGGAGCGTTATGTGTGCGGAAAGCTGGGACTTCAGCCCGCCCCCATCTCCACCCAGGTGCTCCAACGCGACCGCCACGCCGAGTTCATGAACACCCTCGCCCTGTGCGGCTGCTCTCTGGAAAAGTTTGCTACGGAGATTCGCCATTTGCAGAAGACCGAGGTGCTGGAGGTGGAGGAATATTTCTCGAAGGGGCAGAAGGGCTCATCGGCCATGCCTCACAAACGGAACCCCATTACATGTGAGCGCATTGCCGGACTCTCCCGCGTCCTCCGGGGGAATGCTCTTGCCGCGATGGAAAATGTCGCGCTGTGGCATGAACGGGATATCACGCATTCCTCCGTCGAAAGGGTGATTGTTCCGGATAGCTGCATCCTGCTGGATTATATGCTGACGCAGTTTACCACCATCGTCGATCAGCTCCTGGTCTATCCGGAGGCGATGACCGCCAACATGAACCGGACGAACGGCCTGATTTTCTCCCAGGAAGTCCTCCTGGCGCTGACCAGGAAGGGGATGAAACGGGAGGAGGCGTACAAAGTTGTTCAGGAAAATGCCATGAAGGTCTGGGAGACAAAACAGAGCTTTAAGGAATTGCTGGCACAAAGTCCCGAAATCTCCAAACTCATTCCATCGCATGAACTCGAAGAGTTGTTTAATCCGCAGCGAAGCTTGAAACGCGTTGACTATATCTTTGAACAAGTTGGTTTAAACTGAAAGCTTGAATCGGCATGGCAAAGAAATTTCAAAATTATATTAATGGAAAGTGGGTTGACGCTGCATCAAGCAAGACGTTCGAGAATCGCAATCCTGCCAACTGGGACGAAGTGGTCGGAGTATTCCCCCTCTCCGGTAAGGAGGAAGTTCATCAAGCGGTGAAAGCGGCCCGGACCGCTTTTGAATCGTGGCGGCTTGTGCCTGCACCGAAGCGGGGAGATATCCTGAAGAAGGTCGGTGACATCCTGACGGCGCGGAAAGAGGAGATCGCCCGCCTGATGACCCGTGAGATGGGAAAGGTGCTTTTGGAAACCCGCGGCGATGTGCAGGAGGGAATTGATACAGCGTACTATGCGGCATCGGAAGGGCGGCGTCTGTTCGGGCACACGGTCCCATCCGAGCTCCCGAATAAATTCAACATGGCCATCCGCGTCCCCATCGGCGTAGCTGCCATCATCACGCCATGGAACTTCCCGATGGCCATCCCCACGTGGAAGATGTTCCCCGCGCTTGTGTGCGGGAATACCATGGTGTTCAAGCCGGCCTCCGATACCCCTGCCACAGCGACCCTCCTGGTGGAAGTGTTCCAGGAAGCGGGCATTCCTGCGGGAGTGGTAAACCTGGTGCATGGCGGAGGCAATGAGGTCGGGATGGCCTTGGTCGAGCACCCAGATGTCGACCTCATCAGCTTCACCGGATCGACCGCGGTCGGAAAAAAGATCTCCGAAATCGCCGCCCGCACACTCAAGCGGGTGTCCCTGGAGCTTGGCGGCAAGAATGCCCAGATCGTGATGGACGATGCCAATCTCGATCTCGCCCTTGAAGGCGTGCTTTGGGGCGCTTTTGGCACGACCGGTCAGCGCTGCACGGCTACCAGCCGACTGATCGTCCATGAAAAGGTGTACGACAAGTTCCTCTCCATGGTGGTCGCGAAGGCCGGAACACTCCGCCTCGGCGATGGGTTGCAGGAGAAGGTGGATGTCGGTCCCTGCGTGAACGAACGCCAGCGGGCAACGGTGGAAGAGTATGTGAAGATCGGCGTGCAGGAGGGGGCTACCATTGCGGCCGGCGGGCATAAGGCGACCGGTGACGGTCTCGCGAAGGGCTGGTTCCACGAACCGACGGTGCTGGCGGGGGTCACGTCCACGATGCGCGTTGCACGGGAGGAAATTTTCGGCCCTGTTCTCTCCGTCATGAAAGTAAAGTCACTGGCGGAGGCGATCACCGTTGCCAACGACACGGTCTACGGTCTTTCCTCTTCGATCTACACCCAGGATATCAATAATGCCTATGCGGCGATCCGCGACATCAAGGCCGGTATCACCTATATCAATGCCCCAACGATCGGGGCCGAAGCCCACATGCCCTTCGGCGGGGTGAAGGAGACCGGCAACGGCCACCGCGAGGGGGGATGGACCGTGTACGATTTCTACAGCGAGTGGAAGACGGTGTACGTCGATTACAGCGGACAACTCCAACGAGCCCAGATAGACAATGCTGACAATTAAGTACGAAGGTCGACCTTTTATCGTTTCATTGTACGAGCACCAGGAGTTTTTCTAACGGGCGTGGGAACACTCCGTTCTGTGTTGAGAACCCATTCCACGAATATGAAAAACCTGAGGTGTGCTATGTCAGACAAAGTCATCGCGAAAATTGATCGTTCCACCTCCGCCGGCAAGGAGTTGTTTAATCCTTCTTTTTCCTCGTCGGCCGGAAAGCCCACCACGAAGAACCCCGTTGTCATCTCCCCGACGGACGTGCACGCAGCCCTCTCCCGGCATATGCTGGTAGACGGCTTCGACCTCGTCGTCGATTTGAAGCGGAGTCAGGGTTCGTATCTGTACGATTCCCGGTACAATAAGCGCTATCTCGATTTTTTCACCTTCTTTGCCTCAGGCTCCGTCGGGATGAACCACCCGAAGATGACTTCTCCGGAGTTCCTGGAAAAGCTTGGGTATGTCGCTGTCAACAAACCCTCCAACTCTGATGCCTACACCGTGGAGATGGCAGAGTTCGTGGAGACCTTCGCCCGTATCGCCAAGCCGGAATACTTCCCGTACGTCTTTTATGTGGACGGGGGAGCGCTGGCCATCGAGAACGCGTTGAAGACGGCCTTCGACTGGAAGGTCCGGAAGAATTTTGTCCGAGGGTACACCGAGGAACGTGGCCGGCAGGTGATCCATTTCCGCCGCGCGTTCCATGGCCGCAGCGGCTACACCCTTTCCCTGACGAACACGGACCCGACAAAGACCAATTATTTCCCGAAATTCAAATGGCCCCGCATCCATAACCCGGCGGTCCGGTTCCCCTTGAACAAGGAGAACCTTGAACAAGTGAGGAAGGAAGAAGTGATGGCCATGCAGCAGATCAAACAGGCCATCATCAACAATCCGGACGACATTGCCGCGGTCATCATCGAGCCGATACAAAGTGAAGGGGGCGATCTCCACTTCCGGAAGGAATTTTTCCTTGATCTCCGCCGCGTCTGCGATGAGAGCGAAATACTGTTGATCTTCGACGAAGTTCAGACCGGCATCGGCATTACCGGGAAGATGTGGGCCCATGAATATTTTGTGCAGCCGGACATGGTCGCTTTCGGCAAGAAGACGCAAGTCTGCGGCTTTATGAGCAGCAAACGGATCGATGATGTGATGGAGAACGTGTTTCATAAACCGAGCCGCATTAACTCCACTTTCGGCGGTAACCTCGTCGATATGGTCCGCTTCCAGAGGGTCCTGGAGATCATCGAAGAGGAACAGCTTATTGCGAACGCGGCCGCCGTGGGGACGCATCTCCTTCAGCAGATCGAGGGGCTCGAGCACGAGTTTCCGGAACTTCTCTCCAACGCCCGTGGAAAGGGGCTCCTATGTGCCATGGACCTCGACACGGCTCAGAACCGGGATCAGTTGCGGATCAAGGCTTACGAAGAGGGGCTCATCCTGATTGGGTGTGGAGATCATAGCATCCGTTTCCGGCCTCCCTTGAACCTCAGCAAAGAGGAGGTGGACGCAGGAATGAAGATTATCCGTGAGGCGCTTAAGGAGATCAGTCTCGGGGAGTAAGGCCACACTCACCGGCGAAAGGAAGGCATGGAAACGCGACAGCATAACTCGGTCGGGTCGCTTGAGATCAACATGGATCTTGTGAAAGACCTGCTGGTCCGGTTCCTCCGTGATGAGACGGGGAACGCCGGCTTTCATAAAGGGGTCATTGGAATTTCGGGAGGCGTCGATTCGGCCGTCAGCGCCTTTCTCGCAGCCGAGGCTCTCGGAGCGAAGAACCTCATCGGTGTGCTGATGCCCCATGCATCGAGCAGCCCCCAAAGCCTCAAGGATGCGAGGTCCGTGGCGGAGAAGCTCGGGATCCGTTCCGAGTTGGTCGATATTTCCCCCATGGTGGATGTCTATTGCCATCAGCACAAGATCACCGATCGTGTGCGGCGCGGCAACATCATGGCCCGGATGCGGATGATCGTTCTGTACGATATCTCGGCCCGGGAGAAAGGGCTGGTGATCGGAACGAGCAACAAGACCGAGTTGCTGGTCGGGTATGGGACCCTCTTTGGCGATACAGCCTCGGCCCTTAACCCTTTGGGCGACCTGTATAAAACGCAGGTTTGGCAGCTTGCGAAGAAGCTCGGCGTCCCGGACCCGATCATCGGCAAGAAGCCGAGCGCGGATCTGTGGGAAGGACAAACGGACGAGGACGAAATCGGGTTCCCTTACGCCCGCCTGGATGCGTTGTTGTTTCACCTGATCGATGAGCGGCGTTCGGAGGAGGAGTTGAAGGTACTGGGCTTCGATGGCAAATTCATCACGAGGATAAAGGAGCTTGTGCGAAAGAGTCAGTTCAAGCGTAGGCCCCCCTTGATCGCCAAAATTTCCTACCGTACCCTCAACGTCGATTTCCGGTACGCCCGCGACTGGGGAATGTAGGTCGGGTCTCCAGACCCGACCGGAACGAACTTGGGACCTATAAATTGCACAGAGGTAACACCCCCACAAGTGTGTGGTTCTTGATTAATGCTCGATCGTCTACTTCGGTGCACCATGTCTTCTGAAACCTCTCCCGGTACGCTCTATCTCGTTGCAACCCCCATCGGCAATCTGGATGACATCACTTACCGCGCGGTGAAGGTCCTCTCCTCGGTCGATCTCGTTGCCGCCGAAGACACTCGCAAGACGAAGATCCTGCTCGACCACTACGGCATTGTGAAGCCGATGGTGAGCTACTTCAACTATAATGAACGCCAGCGTGCACCCCAGCTGATCGCGCGGCTGTTGCATGGGGAGTCGATTGCCGTGGTTTCTGATGCCGGGACGCCGGGGATTTCCGATCCTGCTTTCTACCTTGTCCGGGAAGCCCTCGCACAATCCATCCCCATTATTCCCATTCCCGGAGCCTCGGCGTTCATCTCCGCACTGATCGTCAGCGGCCTCCCGACGGACCGGTTCGTGTTCGAGGGATTCCTCCCTCAGAAGAAGGGGAGGAAGACCAAATGGGAATCGCTTCTCACCGAATCCCGCACCATCGTCGTCTATGAATCCCCTCATCGGATTCTTAAAACGCTCGCGGAGATTGCGACGTACTTCGGCGACCGCCGGGTCGTCGTGGCAAGGGAACTGACCAAGAAGTTTGAAGAGATCGTCCGTGGCCCCGTAAGCCTCGTTCTGGAGGAGCTTTCCAAAAAGCCCACCCGTGGGGAGTATGTCGTCATTATCGAAGGCTTTCAATCCTAAGGCCACAGATTTCTTAAGAAAATCCCTCTTGACATCTCACTTTCAGACCCCTATATTGTTAGCACTCTTTTTGGTAGAGTGCTAATTCAAAACACAACGCTTACCTAAGTTGTTTCATCATAAACATTTACAAGGAGGTTACACCTATGACATCACTCAAGCCATTGGCAGACCGTGTCGTCGTAAAGCCGTCAGCGGCTGAGGAGAAGACCAAGGGAGGCATCATCGTTCCCGATACCGCAAAGGAAAAGCCGGTATGGGGGGATGTGATTGCAGCCGGACCGGGGCGCTACTCCGAGGATGGAAAGCACATTCCGATGGAAGTAAAAGTCGGTGATCGTGTGCTGTATGGCAAGTATTCGGGGACGGAAGTCACGATTGACGGTGAAGAGCTCCTCATCATGCGTGAAAGCGACATTTTTGCCCAGATGCCGAAGAAGTAATGCGATGCGGGGTCAGAGCTTCGGCTCGACTCCCGATCTTTTCCAAGGTTTGCACTATCAAAGCTCACTCATTGTTAAGGAGATACACTTATGGCAGCGAAGTTAATTAATTTCAACACGGATGCCCGATCCGCCCTCAAGCGTGGTGTTGACCAGCTTGCGGATGCGGTGAAGGTGACGCTTGGTCCGAAAGGACGCAACGTCGTCATTGACAAGAAATTCGGCGCACCGACCATCACGAAAGACGGCGTGACCGTTGCAAAAGAAGTTGAACTGACCGACCCTATCGAGAACATGGGAGCCCAGATGGTCCGCGAGGTCGCTTCCAAGACCTCCGATGTAGCCGGTGATGGCACCACCACCGCAACCGTCCTGGCCCAGGCGATCGTCCGTGAAGGCTTGAAGAACGTGACGGCCGGCGCCAACCCGATGGATCTGAAGCGCGGCATCGATCTTGCGGTAACGAAGATCGTGGAAGGTTTGAAGGAGATCAGCAAAACGATCGGCGACGACAAGGAGAAGATCGCCCAGGTTGGCTCCATCTCCGCCAATAACGATCGCAACATCGGTAACCTGATCGCCGATGCCATGGAGAAGGTTGGCAAGGATGGCGTGATTACTGTTGAGGAGGCAAAAGGGACCGAGACGACGCTGGATGTGGTCGAGGGAATGCAGTTCGACCGCGGCTACCTTTCCCCCTACTTCGTCACGGATGCAGAGAGCATGGAGACCGTGTTGGAAGATCCCTACATCCTGATCCACGACAAGAAGATCAGCGCGATGAAGGATATGCTCCCGATGCTGGAGAAGATTGCGCAATCCGGACGGTCGACGCTCATTATTGCCGAGGAAGTGGAAGGCGAGGCGTTGGCAACCTTGGTGGTCAACAAGCTGCGTGGCACGCTGCGCGTGTGCGCTGTGAAGGCCCCCGGGTTCGGCGACCGCCGGAAGGCGATGCTGGAAGATATCGCGGTCCTGACCGGCGGAACGGTGATCTCCGAAGAGAAGGGCTTCAAGCTGGAGAATGCCCAGCTGACTTACCTCGGCACCGCCAAGCGTGTCACGATCGACAAGGACAACACGACGATCGTGGAGGGCGCAGGCAAGAAGGACGACATCAAGAAGCGCATCAACGAGATCAAGCAGCAGATCGACAAGACGACATCGGACTACGACAAGGAGAAGCTGCAGGAACGTCTGGCAAAGCTCTCCGGTGGTGTTGCCGTGATCAAGATCGGTGCATCGACAGAAGTGGAGATGAAGGAGAAGAAGGCCCGTGTCGAGGATGCCCTCCATGCCACCCGCGCTGCGGTGGAAGAGGGAATCATCCCCGGCGGCGGCGTCGCCTATCTCCGAGTCATCAGCAAACTGGGCGATTTGAAGGGCGATAACGAAGATCAGAAGACGGGTGTGGAGATTGTCCGTCGCGCCCTCGAAGAGCCAATTCGCCAGATCGTCGAGAACGCAGGTCTCGAAGGCTCCGTTGTGGTGAACAAGGTGAAAGAAGGGAAGGACGATTGGGGTTTCAACGCTTTGACTGACACGTACGAGAACCTGATCAAAGCCGGGGTCATTGACCCGACGAAGGTCGCCCGTGTTGCGTTGGAAAATGCGGCCAGCGTTGCCTCCCTGCTCCTGACCACCGAAGCGACCATCGTGGAGAAGCCCGAGAAGAAAGAGGCTGCTCCCCCGATGCCGCATGGCGGTGGGATGGGGGATATGTACTAAGATACAGCAGTGTGAGTTCAAGGTTCCAAGTTTAAGGTTTGAAGTTGTTTGGAACGTGAACGATACTTTTCAAGAACCCTTCCGTTCGAATGCCTTGAATGTTTTAGTTCGGGGAAAGAGAGGAGGGGTTTTTTATTCAATTCAATACAGGCCTCTGGACGCGCCGGTTACCTTGCTTGTCCTTCCTTTATCATCTATATTCTCAGCCGTGGGCGACGAGTCTCATCGCTCGAAAAGTGTCCTATGCGCATCCCACCCGAAAAAATCGAAGAAATCCGCTCCGCCAATGACATTGTTGATGTCATCTCCCAGCACGTACGGCTGAAAAAGCGGGGGAAGAACTTCCTCGGTCTCTGTCCCTTTCATCAGGAAAAAACTCCCTCCTTTACGGTGAGCGCCGAGAAGCAGGTGTACCATTGCTTCGGTTGCGGGAAGGGGGGGAACGTCTTCACGTTTGTGATGGAGTTGGAGAAAGTCTCGTTCACCGAGGCGGTCCGGACGCTGGCAGAGAAGGTCGGGATCACGATCACGTTTACCCAGGCCGATGAGCAACGCGAAAGCGAGATCGAGAATCTCTATAATGCCTGCCGGTTTGCCGGACTCTTTTTCCACAACAACCTCACCAAGACTGATGAGGGACGGGGTGCGATGGAGTACTTTCGGAACCGTGGGTTTTCAGAAGAAACGATCCGAACCTTCGGTCTCGGCTATTCGATGAATTCATGGGACGCTCTTCTCAACAAAACGAAAGAAGAAGGGCTCCAACCGGAGTCGCTTCTCAAGGCAGGGTTGCTTCGAAGCCGCGATGATGGGGGACAGTACGACTACTTCCGCGGACGGGTGATGTTTCCCATTTTCTCCACCTCCGGTCGTGTGATCGGGTTTGGCGCACGCAAAATCCGCGAGGACGACCCGGTCCAGGGTAAATACATCAACTCGCCGGAAACTCCCATCTACAACAAGAGCCGCGTTTTGTTCGGCCTCTTTCACTCCAAGGAAGCAGTCCGCTCGGCGGAGCATGCCTTGATGGTGGAAGGGTACGCCGATCTCATTTCTCTCTACCAGGCCGGCATCCAGAACGTCGTCGCCTCCAGCGGCACTGCGTTGACGGAGGACCAGGTCCAGCTTATCACCCGCTACACGAAGAGATTGACGCTTGTCTACGATTCCGACTCCGCCGGCTCAAACGCCATGCTGCGCGGAATGGATGTCGTTCTTGCCCATGATCTTGAAGTGCGGATTGTCGAGTTACCGGAGGGTGAGGACCCCGACTCGTTCGTCCGGAAGCATGGAGGGAAGGAATTCTCGAAGCTGGTGGATCAGGCGGTCTCCTTTATCGATTTCAAGGCAAAGCAGTTGCTCAGGGCCGGGGCGTTCAATACGCCGGATGGCAAAGCGGAGGCCGTTCGTTCCATCGTCCAATCCATCGCAAAGATGCCCGATGAGCTGAAGCGGAATTTCTATATTAAAGAAGTCTCGGCCAAATATGATATTTATGAGACGGTCTTGTATCGGGAGTTGGAGCGTTGGATTCATGAGGGGAAACGATCTTTTGACAGCGGAAACAGATTCCAGCCGGGACGGGCTGATCAGGATGCTCCTCCTCCGAGCGCACCGGAGGGAAATTCCGCCCCACGCGTGAGTTCCGTTGGCGTGCGGGCCGCTGAACGGGACGTCCTCAAACTTCTCCTCGAGAACCAGCCCGGGTTGATCAATTTCATCTTCACCCATATAACCCTGGCCGATCTCGAAGACGAGCAAGCCAACAGGCTGGCGGAACGGATCCTGGCACACCTTGATGAGACCGGATCGGCCGAGATTTCCGGTCTTCTCGGTGAGATCGAAGATCCAGCTCTTAAAGGTCTCTTAACTGACATTGCCGTGAGCAAGTATGAGTTGAGCAAACAATGGGAGACGATGGAAGTAAGAATTGAGGACGCCGATCCATGGGATATCGCCCGCGGGGCTATTGCTGCACTAAAGAAAACATCGCTTCAGAGGCAGATCGAGGCGAATCAGAAACTTTTGCGCGAAGCATCGCAGCACGGGGAAGACGCGATCCCGTTCGTCCAACGGCATCAGGAACTCATCCGCCTCCTCAAGGAAGTCGAGTCCCCTGAGTTTCTGAAGTCGAATTGACGTTTGGGGTGCTTAACACTCGCGTTGCATTTCATCCCACCTCTTACTATTTTAGCCCACGACGTTAAGATCAGTTGGAACCGGAAGGAGATCGTGTGTCCCGTAACACCCCTTTGATGATTCATATCGTCCCCGGCAAATGCGATTTTTGCGGATGCTGCGTTGGAGTCTGTCCTGAAGATGCAATCGAGCTGCTTGAATCGGATATCAGGATCATCGACGAGCGATGCACGAACTGCCGCAAATGCGTCTGGGCCTGTCCCTGGGAGGTGATCGAGTTTCACCGGGAGGGGGTGGCAAACCTGCCGAAGGAGGTTTCGCTGCCGCAGGAATTTCCCCCGTCATTTTAGTTTTGATTTAACACCTTCGGGGTTCTCGTCGATGTTGTTCACCCTTTTATTCATATTGAAGCCCTTCGGGCTTCTCAGATGTTGTTTCATGATGTACTCGTATTGAAGCATTTCAAGCTTCTCAACGCGGCATACCTAATCCCGAAGGGATGACATTGTTGTCGCCGGGATTGATAAATCGAGACTTCCGAAAAATTCTAAATTCAATGTCATTCCGAGCGAAGCGAGGAATCTCACCGTTGAATGACAAATTAATTCTATTTTTCAGATGTCTTAAATTGTGGCTCAACCCCGAAGGCCTACCCTCATCATGAACGATAACTATGATGTGATCGTTGTTGGCGCCGGTCCCGCCGGTTCAACGGCTGCACGCTTTGCGGCGGCAGGGGGAGCGTCCGTCCTGATGCTGGAAAAAGACCGTGATGTCGGGTACCCTGTGCGCTGCGGCGAGGCGGTAAGCCATGAAGGGGTCGTCCAGTTCATTCAACCGGACGACCGTTGGATCGCTGCCCGGTGCGAGCGCTTTCGTCTTATTTCACCCTCCGGGCATTCCGTGATTCCCCGGCTCGATGGTCTGGCCTACGTTCTCGAACGCCGCATCTTCGACTATGAGCTTGCGAAACTCGCCGTGAAAGAAGGGGCCGAAGTCGTGACCAAGGCCTATGTGTATGACCTCATCAAGCGCGATGGGACTGTTGAAGGAGTGCGGGCAACTATCAAGGATCGAAAGGTCGAGATCAAGGGGAAGGTTATTATTGGCGCCGATGGGGTCGAAAGCCGTGTGGGAAAATGGGCGGGGATCGACACGACGACTCAGATCAGGGATATGGAAAGCTGCGCACAGTTCACCCTGGGGGGCGTGAAGGTGGAGGAGGGCATCCTTGAATTTTACTTCGGCGACAATGTCGCCCCCGGCGGATACCTCTGGGTTTTCCCGAAAGGGAAGGACTCCGCAAACGTCGGTATCGGCATCAGCGTTGAACTGGCCAAGCAAAAATCGGCCGTCCGGTACCTCGAAGAGTTTGTCGAACGCACGTATCCCCGGGCTGCAGTCCTGACGCGGATCGCCGGCGGTGTCCCTTGTGCCAAAACGTGCGATGAAGTGGTTAAAAATGGTGTCATGCTGGTCGGCGATGCGGCGCACCAGGTGAACCCGGTCTCCGGTGGAGGGATCATCAGCGGAATGATTGGCGGGATGATCGCCGGACAGGTTGCCGCCGAAGCGGTCCGAAGCGATGACCTCGGACATCTTGTTGAGTATGAGAAACGTTGGCACAAGCGTTTGGGTTGGAGACATGAAGTTTTCTACAGGATTAAGGAAGCCATTTCCGATTTTTCCGATGAAACGCTGAATACCATTTGCGAGAGTGGATTGAAGCTGCCCGAGGAGAAGAGGACGGTCGGGGGGATTTTCCGGACGGCGCTTTGGAACCGGCCCTCGATGCTCCTTGATGTGGCCAGGGTCTTTGTCTCGTAAAACCCCGGGCATCGCACACCATGAATGCTTCCTATGACGTTCTCGTTGTCGGCGCCGGTCCTGCCGGATCGACTGCCGCTCGCTACGCAGCGGCCGGCGGCGCTTCCGTGTTGATGCTGGAGAAAGACAGGGATGTCGGTTATCCCGTTCGTTGCGGCGAGGCGGTGAGCCATGAAGGGGTCGTCCAGTTTCTTGAACCCGACCCGAAATGGATCGCGGCAACTGTTTCGAAATTCAGGATCATATCGCCGAGCGGAGGTTCGGTGATCCCGACCCTGGAGGGAATTGGTTACGTCCTCGAACGGCGAATGTTCGACTACGAGCTTGCCAAAATTGCCGCACGCGAGGGGGCGGAGATCGTGACAAAGGCTTACGTGTACGATCTGATCAGGGAGGATGGTGTGGTGAAGGGAGTCCGTACAGTCATCAAGGACCAGAAGGTGGAGATTCGTGCACGGGTCGTGATCGGAGCGGACGGCGTAGAGAGTCGGGTGGGAAAATGGGCCGGCATCGACACGACCTGCCACATC